>JAXDOA010000543.1:0-16186 GCA_034669125.1 Hyphomicrobiales bacterium | reverse complement strand
CGCATGACCGAATACGTCGTGATGCACGTGCTGATGCACCACCGGCGCCAAGGCTATTACGCGGAGAGCCAGCGCGGGAAGATCTGGGCGCCGAAGCTGCAATGGGCGGCGCGCGATCTGCGCGTCGGGATCATGGGACTCGGTGTGCTCGGGCGCGACGCGGCGGACGTGCTGGCGCGCATCGGCTTCGATGTGGCGGGATGGAGCAGCACCTGGAAATCGATCCCCGGCATCAAGTGTTTCGCGGGCGAGGGCCAGCTTGAGGATTTTCTCGCGCGCACCGACGTGCTGGTCTGTCTGTTGCCGCTGACGCCGCAGACGCGTGGCATCCTCAATCGCCGGACCTTCTCGAAGCTCGCGCGTGACGGCAAGCTCGGAGGTCCCGTGATCATCAATGCGGGCCGCGGAGGGTTGCAGAACGAGGACGATCTCCTGGCGGCGCTCGACGACGGAACGCTGCTTGCCGCAACGCTCGACGTGTTTCACGCCGAGCCGCTACCGGCGGACAGCCCGTTCTGGTCGCACCGACACGTGACGCTGTCACCACACAACGCGGCCGATACCGATCCGGACGCGATCTCGATGTATGTCGCCGAGCAGATCGCGCGCCATGAACGCGGCGAGCCGCTGGAGAACGTGGTGGATCGCAGTACCAGTTACTAGAGCCGCTTCACGCTGGTGACGGGGCCATCGCTCGCGGC
Organism: Hyphomicrobiales bacterium; assembly: GCA_034669125.1. Classification (GTDB taxonomy): domain Bacteria; phylum Pseudomonadota; class Alphaproteobacteria; order Rhizobiales; family Xanthobacteraceae; genus PALSA-894. Next base: position 15,485 of record JAXDOA010000543.1, on the reverse strand, counting down.
GATGCGTGCGATCGCCTCGGCGGTCGGCTCGACCGCAACCGCCATGTGAAACGCATTCGCGTGCACGATCGCGGCCTCGTCACGAACGATCGCCATGTGGCCTTTCCAGAACACCAGATCGCCGCGCCTCGCCTGTGTGATGTCGATCGCATGGCCCATTTGACGCTCGATCATGTCGCTGTCGCGCGGGCAGGGGATACCGCACGCGTTGAGCGCGACTTGCACCAGCCCCGAGCAGTCGAGCCCGTAATTGGTCTTCCCGCCCCACAGATACGGGACCCCAAGGAAACGTTCCGCCACCGCGACGAAGTCCGTTTCGTGCTGATCGAGCGGCGCCAGATGCCGCGCCGGCAGGAAGCCGGCCGGTGACATCGCGAAACGATCCTGCTCGCGCAGCACTGTGAGCCTGGCGCCGAGCGGCGGCACGGAGACCGGCGGCAGCTTGATCGACGGGCCGGGGAACGCGAGCGTGCGCAGCGCCGTCACCTTGTGCGTCGGTGCGCCGCGCGGCGCCAGCAACGCGTTCGCCGGCAGCCAGCCAACGTAGCCGTCGTCGGCGAGCTGCCCCCACGCCCAGCCTTCGTCGTTGAAATCGTAGATCGTGACGCGCTCGCCCATCAGCGCTTCGGTCACGAGCGGCGCATCCGGCGCAGGCTCGGCCCGCACCGGCGCCTGCGCGTCGATCACCTCGCGCTCCTCGCCCGCGACAAAGCGCGCAGCCGTCACCTTGCCCTCGAGGTGTTTCGCGGCGAGGTCGCCCCGGGCGGGCGTGACGCGCGGATCGAAATTCACCGCGGCAATTCCCTGGCCTTGCCGATCAGCACGTCGCCGAGCCGCTCGACCGCAAGCGCGCCCTTCGGTGTGCGCTGGATCACCACGTTGCGCCGGTCGGTCTCGTCGCGCCGGCGAGAGACCAGCCCAAGCTTTCCCATCGTATCGAGTGCGCGCGTGATCACCGGCTTGGTCACCTTCAGTTTCGCCGCGAGCCCGCGCACAGTGTGCGGCGGAGGCTCCAAATAAATCGTGAGCAAAATGGTAAGCTGGCGCGCCGAGAGGTCCGCCTCGCCGTCGGTGACGAGCGTCAGCGAGAAATCCTGCAATAGTTTCAAGGCCTGAGAGGGCCGCATCTCGACGGCCATGGTGTCCACCGAGATCGTTTCGGGGCCGAATTGTTTCAGAAGCCGCCTACGGCATCAACTGCCGTAGCGTTCCTTCAGTAGCGCATAGAGCGCCCGCGCGATCTGGCACTCACCGCCGTCGGGCCGCGCCGGCTTGGCGCTCGGCGTCCACGCAAAGATGTCGAAATGCGCCCACGCCTTGGCGGCGGTCACGAAGCGGCTGAGAAACAGCGCGGCCGTGATCGCGCCGGCATGCGGGCCGCCTACATTGTTGATGTCGGCGGTCTTGGAATCGAGCAGTGACTCGTAAGCGCGCCACAGCGGCAGGCGCCACATCGGATCGCGCTCGGCCTCGCCATGCCGCCCCAGATCGGCCGCGAGTTTCTCGTCATGCGTGAATAGCGGCGGCAGCTCCGGCCCAAGCGCGACGCGCGCCGCGCCGGTGAGCGTCGCCATGTCCGCGATCAGTTCGGGCGCCTCCTCATCAGCGAGCGCCAGCGCGTCGGCGAGCACTAGCCGGCCCTCGGCATCGGTGTTGCCGATCTCGACCGTCAGCCCCAGGCGCGACCGGTAGATATCGAGCGGGCGGAAAGCATCGCCCGAGATCGCGTTCTCGACCGCCGGGATCAGCACGCGCAGCCGCACCTTCAGCTTCGCGTCCATGATCATGTGCGCGGCCGCAAGCATGCAGGCGGCGCCGCCCATGTCCTTCTTCATGTTGAGCATGCCGGCGTCGGACTTGATGTCGAGCCCGCCGGTATCGAAGCAAACGCCCTTGCCGACCAGCGTGATCTTCGGCGCGGCGGGGTCGCCCCACGTGAAGTCGACCAGGCGCGGCGCGCGCGCCGCCGCACGTCCGACCGCGTGGATCAATGGAAAATTCTGCTTCAGCAGATCGTCCCCGACGATCGTATTGAACGCGGCACCGTGGCGGTCGGCGAGCGCGCGCGCGGCATCCGCGAGTTCGGCCGGGCCCATGTCGTTGGCCGGCGTATTGATCAGGTCGCGCGCCAGCGTCACGCCCTCGGCGATGCGCGAAAGGTCCGCGCCATCGACACCGTTGGGGAGTTCAAGTTGCGCGCCGCTTGGTTCGGCCCTCCGATAGCGTGTGAATTTGTATGAGCCGAGCGCGAAGGCCAGGCAGGCAAGCCGCGTATCGTGCGGCGCATTGGCGAAACGGTAGACACCGGCTGGCAGCAGGCCCGGCAGGCGGCCCGGCAGAAAACGGTCCTTGTCGGGCTTGTCGGCGGCCTCCAGTCCGAACAGCAGGCCGGCGAGCGCGCCGTCGGTATCGGGCAGCAGCAACGATTGTCCGGGCTTCGGCTCGAACTTCGCGCTCTCGGCGAACCGCCGCGCCGCAGCGCCAAGTTGCTCGCGCACCTGCGCGTAGGTGTCGGCGGCCACAAACCAGATCGGGACCGGTGCCGCGCCGCCCGGTGAAACCAGCGCTGGATGCATGGAAAATCCCCGCAAGCCCGCCAGCTAGCACGCCCGCCAAGCCGCCGGAAAGAGGCCGATTAACCAAGCCTTAGGGTTAACGATCTATTGCTGGAGCGGGCTGGCGGACCGGGGCGCCGCCGGCGGAGCAGCATCATGATTGTAGGCGTGGCTTCTCGCGTTCGCTTCCTTGCTACGGTGGCCTTGACGGCGATCGCGCTTGCCGGCTGCAAGACCATTGGCGCGACCGACACGACCGGCTCGATTTCTTCGAGCACCGCGCAGCGCAGCGAGGCCGAATGGCGCCGCGACGCCGAGGGCCTCGGCGAGAAATTCCGCGCCGATCCGCGCGATGCCGACAACGCCATCCGCTATGCGCAGGCGCTGCGCGCAACCGGCCAGCGCTCGCAGGCCGCCGCGGTTCTGGAAACGGCGGCGCTGCACAATCCGCACAACAAGACGCTGCTCGGCGCCTACGGGCGCGCGCTCGCCGACGCCGGCAATCTTAAGCAGGCGCTCGACGTACTGGAGCGCGCGCACTCGCCCGACCAGCCGGACTGGCGCATTCTCTCGGTGCAGGGGGCCGTGCTCGACCAGATGGGCCGCCACGGCGAGGCGCAGCGCTATTATGCGAGCGCGCTCAAGATCATGCCGGACGAGCCTTCGGTGCTGTCCAATCTCGGGCTCTCCTATGCGCTCTCGAAGGACCTCAAACGCGCCGAGGAAACCTTGCGGCGCGCCTCCGCGAACGGCAGCGTCGACAAGCGCGTGCGGCAGAACTTCGCGCTGGTGGTCGGGCTGCAAGGCCGTTTCGCCGAAGCCGAGGGCATCGCGCGCGCTGACCTGCCGCCGAGCGAGGCGTCGGCGAATGTCGCCTATCTGCGCCAGATGCTGGCACAGAAGGGCAACGCGAACCTGAAAAAGACCATCCGGTCGCGCGCGGTCGACGGTCTCGACCCGGTCGAAGACGGCGGTTCGTAACCCGTCATTGCGGAACCTCCACGCCACGAAGGCTTTGCCATCGTGCCCCGACGGCTGCTATTCTGGCGGCGTAGAGGTTCGCGATGTCAGCCTCAGTTGCGCTCCGCATTCCGGCCCGTGAACTGCTCGCGCCCGGCGAACTGGCCGTACTGCGCGAGCGCGTCGAGTGGAAAGGCATTGCGTTGATCGCGCATGCCTGGGCGGTGATCCTCGGCTCGATCGCGCTGGTCGCAATCTTCCCCAATCCGCTGACCTATATCGTCGCGGTCGTGCTGATCGGCTCGCGCCAGCTCGGGCTTGCGATCCTGATGCACGATGGCGCGCACGGATGCTTCTCGCGCAAGGAAGCGCGCAACATGGCGCTGAGCCAGTGGTTCTGCGCCTATCCGGTGTTCGCCGACACGGTCGCCTACCGGGCCTATCACCTGACCCATCACGCGCGCACGCAACAGCACGACGACCCCGACCTGATCCTCTCGGCGCACTTTCCGATCACCAAGGCGAGCTACCGCCGCAAGTTCTGGCGCGATATCTCAGGCCAGACCGGCTATGCGCAGCGCAAGGCACAGATCCTCAATGCGCTCGGCGAACCCGCGTGGCCGTGGCGGCAGCGTGCGCGGCATTTTGCCGAGAAGCTCGGGCCGCAGATCGCTGTCAACGCGGTCCTGTTCGCGGCGCTCGCACTCGCGGGCGTGTGGTGGGCCTACCCGCTGCTGTGGGTCGTTCCGCTCCTCACCTGGCAGATGGTGATCACCCGCATCCGCAACATCGCCGAGCATGCCGTGGTGCCGGACGGCGACAATCCGCTGCGCAACACCCGCACCACCCAGGCGAATTTCATCGAGCGCGCGCTGATCGCCCCGTATTTCGTCAATTATCACCTCGAGCATCACCTGCTCTTTTACGTGCCCTGCTACAACCTGCCCAAACTGCACGCGACCCTGATGCGCGGGCCGCATGGGGCGCGCATGGAGGTGCAGCCGAATTATCTCAGCGTGTTGCGGCTCGTGACCTCGAGGCCGGATTCGGAAGACCGCCCGGGCGAAATCGTCAACACGGCGCGGCGCAAGCACGCCGGCATGACGGTCAACGAAGACCGCGCATCCGCGGGATTCTGAGCGTCCGCGCTACTGGATCGCCATCACTTTGATCGCGGCCGGGCCCAGAATGACGATGAACAGCACCGGCAGGAAGAACAGGATCATCGGCACGGTGAGCTTGGGCGGCAGCGCGGCGGCCTTCTTCTCGGCTTCCGACATGCGCATGTCGCGATTTTCCTGCGCCATCACGCGCAGCGTCTGCCCGAGCGGTGTGCCGTAGCGCTCCGACTGCTGCAGCGCGACGCAGACCGCCTTGACGCCTTCGAGATCGGTGCGCTTGGCGAGATTTTCATACGCCACTTTGCGGTCCTGCAGGTAGGACAACTCCGCGGTGGTGAGCGTGAGCTCCTCTGCGAGGGGGATCGATTGCGAACCGATCTCCTGGCTCACCTTGCGAAACGCGGATTCGATCGACATCCCGGATTCGACGCAGATCAGAAGCAGGTCGAGCGCGTCGGGAAATGCGCGCCGGATCGAGAGCTGGCGCTTCCCGATCTTGTTCTTCAGGAAGAAATACGGCACCTGCATGCCGACGAACGCCGCGAACAGGCACATGCCGAGCTTGATCATCGGCGGCCGGTCCATCTGCAGAATGAAGAAGATGTAGAACGCCGACACCGCGAAGGCGACGATCGGCGAGACCATGCGGAAGAACAGGTAGGTCACGTAGGGCGCGTTGCCGCGATAGCCGGCCTGGATCAGTTTCTCGCGCGCTTCCTCCTGGCCGACCCACTTGCCGAGGTTGAACTGGTCGACGATGCGCTTCATGTACTGCTTGGGCGACTGGCGCAACTGCACCTTGTCGCCGCGCGCGAGCCGCTCCCGCTCGCGCTGGCGCAACTTCTCGCGCTCGACCGACACCGCATTCATGCGGCGGCTCAAGTCGTTGCGCGCGAGCAGCGGCATGGCAAGCGTGATCACCGTCGCCATCGCGGCGATGGCGGCGAAAACGCTCGCCATGAATTTCGGCTCGTGCAGTTTGTCGATGAACACTTCGAGCACGGCACGGGGTCCTTAGAGTTTGCGCATGATCTTGTCCGAAAACCGGTGTCCACTTTTCGGGATCATGCGCCTTAGAAATCGAAATTGATCATCTTCTTCATTACGAAGACGCCGACCGACATCCAGGCCGCGCAGCAGGCCATCATCAGCCGGCCGGTCGGATGCGTCCACAAGAGCTCGATATAGTTCGGGCTCGAGATGTAGACGAGAATCATCACGCAGAACGGCAGCGCCGCGATGATGACGGCGGAAGCTTTTGCCTCCATCGACATCGCCTGGATCTTGGCCTTCATCTTCTTGCGGTCGCGCAGCACGCGCGACAGGTTGCCGAGCGCTTCCGACAGATTGCCGCCGGCGCGCTGCTGGATCGATATCACGATGCCGAAGAAGTTCGCCTCGGGCAGCGGCATGCGCTCGAACAGCTTGGCGCAAGCATCGCCCATCGAGATGCCGATGGTCTGCGCCTCGACGATGGTCTTGAACTCGCTGCGCACGGGTTCCTGCGATTCAGCCGCGATGATGCGCAGGCAATCGCCGAGCGGCAGGCCGGCCTTGACGCCGCGCACGATGACGTCGACGGCGTCGGGGAAGTTATGCAGGAACTGGTTCTCGCGCCGCTTCTTCAGGAAGGCGAGCAGCCAGCGCGGCATGCCGAATCCGCCGGCAAAACCGGCTCCGGCAGCCGCCAGCAGGCCGCCGCCGACGAGGAAGACCGCGACAAACAGCGCGCCGCCGATTGCCACGCTGATCAGGATGTACTGCCGCTTGCTCCAGTTCAGGCCCGCCTGCGAGATGCGCATCGCGAGCGGCAGGTTCTTCTGCTTCTTCTGCCGGACCTCGAGCTCCTTCAGGGTCTCTTCGATCTGATCGCGGCGCACCTTGGGGCCGGTGCGGGTCGCGGCCGCAACGCGCGCGGCGGGCTCGGAGCGTACGAAGCTTTCCTGGCGTTGTTCGGCTTTGCGCTCGCCCGACAGGATCGGATAGACGAAAACCCAGATCACCCCGCCGGCCGCGAGCGCGACCAGGAAGAACATGGCAAGCGTCTGCATCTGCATGACGGGTGCCTCAGCCCTTGTAGGCTTCGCCGGCGACTTCGGCGGCGTCGAGCGCGGCGCCGAGCCGCTGATCGTCGCCGAAATAGCGGGCGCGTTCCCAGAAGCGCGGGCGGCCGATGCCGGTTGAGCGGTGGCGGCCGATCAATTTGCCGTGCGCATCCTCGCCCAGCATCTCGTAGATGAAGACGTCCTGCGTGATGATCACGTCGCCTTCCATGCCCATGACTTCGGTGACATGGGTGATACGGCGCGAGCCGTCACGCAGGCGCGCGGCCTGGATCACGACGTCGACCGAGGAACAGATCATCTCGCGGATGGTTTTCGAGGGCAGCGTGTAGCCGCCCATGGTGATCATCGATTCGAGGCGCGAGAGCGCCTCGCGCGGCGTGTTGGCATGCAGCGTGCCCATCGAGCCGTCATGGCCCGTGTTCATCGCCTGCAACAGGTCGAAGGCTTCAGGTCCGCGCACCTCGCCGACGATGATGCGTTCAGGGCGCATACGCAGGCAGTTCTTGACCAGATCGCGCATCGTCACCTGGCCCTCGCCCTCGAGATTGGGCGGGCGGGTTTCCAGCCGCACCACATGCGGCTGCTGCAACTGCAATTCGGCCGCGTCCTCGCAGGTGATGATGCGTTCGTCGTTTTCGATGTAGTACGTCAGGCAGTTGAGCAGGGTTGTCTTGCCCGAGCCCGTGCCGCCGGAGATCAGCACGTTGGCGCGGCAATGGCCGATGATCTGCAGGATGTCCGCGCCCTCCTTCGAGATCGAGCCGAATTTGACCAACTGATCGAGGGTAAGCTTGTCCTTCTTGAACTTGCGGATGGTGAGCGAAGGCCCATCGATCGCGAGCGGCGGCACGATCGCGTTGACGCGCGAGCCGTCGGGGAGGCGCGCGTCGCAGATCGGCGAGGCTTCGTCGACGCGCCGGCCGATCTGGTTGACGATGCGCTGGCAGATGTTCAGCAGCTGCTGATTATCGCGGAAGCGGATATTGGTCTGCTGAATCTTGCCGTTGACTTCGATGTAGACCGTGTTGGCGCCGTTCACCATGATGTCGGCGATGTCGTCGCGCGCCAGCAACGGCTCGAGTGGCCCGTACCCCAGAACGTCGTTGCAAATGTCGTCGAGCAGTTCTTCCTGCTCGGAGATCGACATCACGATGCTCTTGATCGCGATGATCTCGTTGACGATGTCTCGGATTTCCTCGCGCGCGGATTCGGCATCGAGCCGCGCGAGCTGCGACAGATCGATCGCCTCGATCAGGGCCGAGAAGATCGCGCCCTTGACCTCGTAGTAGGATTCCGAGCGGCGCGAGTCGCGGGCGGTCGGGACGATCTGCTTTTGCCCGCCGCGTCCAGGAGCGAGCGGCGGCGACGTGATCGGCGCACCGAGCCCGTCGGAGGGCAACGGCGCAAGCCCGACATCGCTGCCGCCGGCACTCGCAGGCACCGGCGCGCGCGCGGGCTCGGGCGCCGCCACCGGCGGAGGAGCCGGGCTGCGCAGGTCGGGGCCCGATGTGGAACGCTTTCCGAACACGCTTGTCTCCGCGGCTTTAAGCCTGCTTGCGCCTGAGCTTCTCGATGAGCGGGGTCAGCAAGCTCGTCCGCGACCGTTTCGTCTCGGTGCGGCCGGTCAGTGTTTGCGCGAGCGAGCGAAAGGTTTCCGCCGCGCGATGGCCGGAGGACACCTCGGCGATCATCTGTCCGTTATTGGCAGCGGTGCCGAACAGCTGCGGCTCGAACGGAATCGAGGCGATCGGATCGAATTCCAGCGCCTTGGCGAAGTCGCCCGCCTTGATCTCAGGGCGCTTCGGCACGCCCACCATGTTCAGGCAGTATTGCGGGCGGGTGTCGTTCGGGCGCCCCGCGCGCAAGAGATCGATCAGATTCTTGGTGTTGCGCAGGTTGGCGAGATCGGGCGCCGCGACGATCAGAATGTCGTCGGCGCCGATCAGCGTGCGCCGTGCCCAGCCGGTCCACACATGCGGCACGTCGAGCACGATGCACGGGACGGTCGCACGCAGCACATCGAAGGTGGAATCGAATGCCTCGGCGCCGAAGTCGTAGACCTTATCGAGCGTCGCGGGCGCCGCCAGCAGGCTCAGATGGTCGGTGCATTTGGACAGCAGACGGTCGACGAAGGCCGTGTCGATACGATCCGGCGACATCACCGCATCGGCGATGCCCTGCGGCGGGTCCTGGTTGAAGTCGAGCCCGGCGGTGCCGAATGGCAGATCGAGATCGGCCACCACCGCATCGAGGTGTACGTCGCGGGCGATCGCCCATGCGATATTGTGCGCAACCGTGGACGCGCCGACGCCGCCCTTCGCGCCGACGACCGCGAGCGTGCGTCCGACCGGCTTGGCATCCGCCGCATGAAACAGGCCAGAGATCGTGCGGATGAGATCCACCGGGCCGACCGGCGCGATGAGGTAGTCGCTGACGCCACGCCGCACCATCTCGCGATACAGCACGATGTCGTTGAGGTGGCCGATCGCGATGACGCGCGTGCCGGCGTCGCAGACTTCGGCCAGCATATCGAGGCCGCCGAGCAGTTCCTCGCCGCGGCCGTCCGACTCGATGATGACGACGTTCGGCGTGGCCGATGCCCGGTAGGCCTCGGTTGCCGCCGGGATGCCGCCCATCTGGATCTTCAGATGCGCCTTGGTCATGCGCCGGTCTTCGCTCGCCGCCTGCATGGCGGCCGCGGTGTCAGCCGAGGCGCAGAACGCCTGGATCGAGATGCGCGGCACCGGCGCGATGTGCTCTTCCGGCGCGGACGCTTCGGCGGGTGCGGCGCTTTGATCGCCGCCTTTGAGTGCGAATTTGATCATTGGCCCAAGTCGCTGATCTTGCCTTTATTGGCATCCGGATATGTCGTCGCCGTGGCTTCACCTTTGCGATACTTGTCGATGGCGGTCGAACGGCGCGAGGCGAGCACGGGCCCTTCGGCGCGCGGCTGAACGAGGTCCGCCGGATTGTCGACTTGCGCCGCAAGATTGCGCTGGCTGGCGCAGCCATGGTTCCAGTGCGGCTTGTTCGACCAGTAAACGGGATCGTAAGTCGGGCCGACGTCGTTTGGCCAAAGCCCGCACGGACCGGTCTCCGCCGCCATCCGCGGATAATTGATGCGGATCGTGCCGAGCCGGGTCGGCTCCGCAACCGGGGAGAGCCGGATTTCGATCGCGTGATGCGGCACGCCGGCGGCGCCGAGAATGGAGCGGATCTCGCGCGCCGCGCTGGTCGCTGAACGCTCGTTGCTGGCGCCGACCGGGATTTCGATCACGATGCCGCCGGTCGCATCCTGGCGCCAGGCCGAGGCGATTGCGCCGACTTCGGCGCGCTGCGCTGGTGTCAGGGTGCCGCGGCGGTCGCCGATGAAAACCGTCATCGTCTGCGTCTTCTCGCGCACCGCAATCGGGTGACGCAGGCGGTAGTCGCTCGGAATGCTCGCCGTGACATCGTCCGTCGATGACGTCGTCTTGCAGCCGGCCAGCAGTGCCGCGAGGCTGACGAACGCGAGGGCGCGCGCGAGGTGCGGAAGTTTTTTCATGTGACTGGTCCCGTCGCGTCCATCAATCCAGAATGAAGCCGTACTTGCCGTGGTAGGCCGGCGCCGGGCTCGGCTTGCCGGGCGCGCCGTAGATGCGGTTGAGGCGGCCGAGCAGGAACGCGGCAGGATCGGACGAGTCGGCGAAGCCGTCATCCGGCCGCGACAGGTCCTTCTGCGCCACCGCGCGCGCGATGTAAGGCGTAACGATCACCATCAGCTCGGTCTGGCGATTGACGTAGTCACGGCTCTTGAACAGCGTGCCGAGCACGGGCAGCTGCATCAGGCCGGGCAGGCCGCTGATGCTCTGCTTGGTCTGTTCCTGGATCATGCCCGCCTTGGCAAGCGAGCCGCCGGACGGAATCTCCAGCGTGGTCTCGGCGCGGCGGGTCTTGATCGTTGGAATGGTCTGCGTTCCCCCGCCCCCGCCCACAAGCTGAACCGCGTTTTCGCCGGAAAGCTCGGAGACTTCAGTGAGTACCTTCAGGCTGATGCGGCCTTCCGACAGCACCACGGGCGTGAAGTTGAGGCCGACGCCGAACTTCTTGAACTGGATCGAGAGTTGGCAGATGCGGGTCTGTGGGTCGCACTGGTAGCCCGCCGGCACCGGAAACTCGCCGCCCGCAAGGAAGCTCGCGCTCTCGCCCGAAATCGCCGTCAGATTCGGCTCCGCGAGCGTCCGGATGATGCCGGCCCGTTCCATCGCGCGCAGTGTCGCCTGTATGCCGCTCCCACCGCTGTTGAGGAAGGTGCCCGCGATGCCGTTGCCCGCGACCAGCGGCTGGCCGAGCGCGGTGAAGGGATTGGAGTTGTTGAAGTCGATGACAGCAGTTCCATACCTGAAGCCGCCGTTGAGATCGATGCCGAGCTGCTTGATCACGTCGCGCTGCACTTCGGCGACGGTGACCTTGAGCATCACCTGGTCGCGGCCGCGGACGTTGAGATTGTTGACCACTTTGTCGGCGCTGCCGACCAGCTTGGCGGCGACGTCGGCGGCCTGCGCGGATTCCGCCGCGTTCGCGACCGTGCCCGACAGCATGACGCCCTCGCCGACGCCGTCGACGCGCACATCCGCGTGCGGCAGCAGCTTCTGCAGCATAGCACGCACGCCGTTGAGGTCGCGCGTCACCGCCACGTCGAAGCCGGCGATCTGCTTGCCCTCGGCGTCGAAGAAATAGATGTTGGTCTGTCCGACTGCGACGCCGATCAGATAGGCGCGCCGCGTCGAGCGCACGACGGCGTTCGCAAATTTCGGCTCCGCGACCAGCACGTCCTTGATGTCGCGCGGCAGGTCGATCACGACCGACTTGCCGATGCCGAGCTGCACGAAGCGCGACGAGGAATCCGAGCCGACCACCTGGATCGATCCGGTCGGCGCCGGCACGAAGCCGTTGGGCTCCGCGGCGCGCGCGTCGAGCGCTGCGCCGAAGCACGCCGCCGCGAACATCGCGGTGAGCGCGGCCCGTGTCAGTTTACGCGTCGCCATATCACTCATCCCCTACAAAGCTCATTTCGGCATGGACATGGTGCTGATGCCGAAGCGCACCGTGTTGATTCCGGCCCGCCGTCCCGCAGCGCCATCCTCCGGCAGCGTCACTTCGCCGGCATCCGCAAGACTGCGCAGCGCGAGCGAGAGCGTGCCGAGCTGACGCGACAGTGCGAGCGTCTCGGACTGGCGCGGCGAGAGTTCGAGCGTCGCGGTCTTGCCGATCACGACCTTCTGGCCGTCCTTCTCGCCGAGTGTCTGGTCGATCGCGAGGATGCGGATGTTGGACAGGATGGTCTCGCTGATGTGCGACTCGGTGGCGCCGGTCTTCTCGGCTTCGCGGTCGCGCCGCGACAGGATCACATCGACGCGGTCATTCGGCAGGATGAACCCGCCGGCGCCGGTTTCCGGCGAAATCTCGGTCGAGATCGCGCGCATGCCCTTGTCGAGCACGGCGGCCATGTAGCCCGACCCGTTGGCCTTGATGAGTTTCGCCTCGCGGATCGGCTCGCCGGAAACGAAAGGCGAGCGCGCGATCGCGCCGGAGAGCTGTTCGATCGAATCCGGCTTGTCGGTCCTGCGCACGAAAGCGGGGCTTGCGGCCTGCGTCGGCCATTGCTGCCACTGCAGGTCTTGAGCGGAAATGGCCTGACCGAGCGCGATGTCGCCGCGCGCGACGAGAATGTCGACGGTGTCCATCTTGACGGTCTGGACGGGTGCCGGGGGCGGGGGCTCGTTGCCGCCTCGTCCGGCCAGCAGCGCCGCGACGCCACCCGCCGCAACCGCAACCACAAGAACCACGAGACGCGCGGCTTTCATACGCTTCACTTTCCACATGACGCTGTGGCCGAACCCGGCCGACATCTGGATTTCACCAGTGAAACGTCAATCCATGGTTAATGGCGCGTATCGAATTTGAGTTAACCGATTGTTTCTCCGGATTTTGCGCGCGGATTCGGCGTTGCTTGCGCGCGGCATTTCGCAGCGGGCAGCGCCGGCGAATTTATCGATGCGTGAATGCCTGGAGGCGCCGGCTACATGCCGAGCGATTTCATCAGCGGCGTATCGGCGTAGACCCAGAGCGCCGCGACCGCGAGCGCGATGCCATAGGGCACGCCCGCGTCCATGCGGTGCAGGCGCTTCGCCCATTCCTGGTTGGCGAGCAGGGCGGGCAGGGGCATCAGGCGGAAGCGCATGATCAGCAGCGTCAGGACGCCGCCGAGCAGCGACGCGATGGTGAGATAGTTAAGCAATTGTTCGAAGCCGAGCCACAGCGCGGTTGCGGCCGCGAGCTTGGCGTCGCCGCCGCCGATCCAGCCGCGGGCAAAGAAAATGAACGTCACGACTAGCACAACGAGCCCGGCCGCCACATGCATGCCGATCGTAGCGAGCGGCATGCCCGACCAGAAGGCGAGCACGAAGAAACTGCCCACCAGAATCAGCGAGACGCGGTTGGAGATCGTCATCGTGAGCAGGTCGCTCGAGGCCGCGAAGGCCATCAGCGCGGGAAACAGCAGCAACCTGATTGCATCGGCCATCATGAATCCAATCCGCCGGGCTGGCGCGTTGGCCGCCAGCCCTCGGGCCGACCATAGCCGGGGCGCGTTGCGGATCGGTTAGCGGCGCGGGGTAAATTCGGCGAAAGCCGGCTTCGCTTCCTGTCGCAAGCGGCTTTTCGCCGATCATGCCCCCGATCGGCCGGGCGGGAAGGATTATTTGATGGCGGTGGTGATGTTGGTGAAGGTGTCGCTCAGCTTGGTGCCGAGGCCCTGCACCACCGTGATAATCGCGACCGCGATACCGGCGGCAATCAGGCCGTATTCGATGGCGGTCGCGCCCGACTCGTCGCGGACAAAGGACGTGAGGATGGTCATCGGTGGTTATCTCCCTGGAAGCTTGAAGTGTCTGCCGGCTCCGTGCCCCGGCGTCTTCCAGTCGTACACACCGCCTTTAAATAATGGCTGAGTTTCAATCTACGTATTTTCCCGGATATATCTCGAAAAATTTCCGTACCTTTGGCTGATCGCCCAATTCGTTAAATAGAAAGGGCTCCGGCAAACCTGCCGGAGCCCTTTAGAACTCGCGCTGGCCGGATCTGTATTACTTGATCGCGGCGGTGATGTTGCTGAAGGTCGTATTCAGCTTGGTGCCGAGGCCCTGCACGACCGTGATGATCGCAACAGAGATGCCGGCGGCGATCAGGCCATACTCGATGGCGGTCGCGCCCGACTCGTCCTTCGCAAAACGCGTAACAAGGGTCTTCATGGTAGGCTCCTATGGTCCACACGTGGCTGTCTGAGCACTTTCCGCCCGGGGTTGTTTTCCGACCCGATGCGATATCCGGGACGTTAACAGGCACCAATTGCGACAACGTTAATCCGATCGAGGAAATACGCAGTCATTCTTGAGGTTAGTGACGTGGTTAAGAATGCCTTTCTGTGAAAGACCAAAGTATAAAAGTCGCCAAATGTTTTATTCTTACCCTCGAATATTCATGACAACTAGCGTATACCCAAGAATTTCTCGGAACAACGATGGTCATGCTGACAGAAATTCCACATCGCAGACCAAAAACTTCATGGAATCAGCAGGCCCGGTTCGCCACGAACACGCTGCATTTGCACTTCATTCACCAATTTGCAGTCAAATTGGCCTTGGCGGTCCATGCGGATGCGTTGACCCCGCGGCAGGCAGAGTTTCCGGAGACGCTGTGATGAAGGCGAAGACGTCGCGCCACGCGAGCGCCAGACTGGCCGGGCTGCTGCTTGCTGCGGCATTCCTGCTGCTGCCGCCGCCTGCCGCGCAAGCCGCCGAGACGCTCGACATCGCGCTCGATCAGGCCACGCTCATGAAGCTGCCCGACAAGGTGTCGACCATCGTGGTCGGCAATCCGCTGATTGCCGACGTGGCGGTGCAGTCCGGCGGGCTGGTCATCGTGACTGGCAAAGGGTTCGGCGCGACCAACCTGATCGCGCTCGACCGCGCCGGCACGGTGCTGATGGAGCGCTCGATCGTGGTGAGGGGCCCGGTCGGCCCGACCGTGCGGGTCTATCGCGGCGTCCAGCGCGAGACCTACAGCTGCGCACCGGATTGCGAGCGCCGCATCACGCTCGGCGACTCGGCCGACTACTTCACCGCCACCATCGGTCAATCCGAAGCCCGCAGCAACACCGCCGGCGGTTCAGCAGCCAAGCCTCCGGCGCGCTGACGCCGCCAAATCCCGCCTGCCGACGGCTTGGCGCAGACGCGAGCCCGCTTCGCGTCGTGGTTAGCGAAGCATGAACGCGGCCGCCAAGCCTGTCGTCAATCGAAGCAACAATTCAACAACATGATTTTGCTAAGCCTCAACGGGTTCGAGCGTATCGCTTGACCGCCGGTGCCGCAGAGTACCGCATGATCCGGAGCAGAGGCGTCATGATCCAGGCAATCAGGGCGGGGCTTGCCTTCAAGACCAGGCAGCTCTCGCGCGGAAGCATCTTCCGCTTCCGCACCGTCCGCCGGTTCCATAAGGGCGACGACGGCGTCGCCGCGGTCGAGTTCGCCATCGTCGCCGCGCCGTTCCTCGCGCTGATGTTCGCAATCATGGAAACGTCGCTGGTGTTCTTTGCCAGCCAGACGCTGGAGACGGCGGTCGCGGATTCGGCGCGCCTCATCATGACCGGCCAGGCGCAGTCGCAGAATTTCACGGCGGCCCAGTTCAAGACCGCGGTGTGCGACAGGGTCAAATGACTGTTCGACTGTGCGACCGGCCTGCAG
>JAXDOA010000542.1:0-5016 GCA_034669125.1 Hyphomicrobiales bacterium | reverse complement strand
CCCCAACTTGACAATATGACGGGCGGCGTTGTCTTAAAACTCGCGTCTTTTCAGAGGGTAAGCATGTCATCCGCATTCGTGTTCCCGGGCCAGGGCAGCCAGGCTGTCGGCATGGGCAAAGCTCTCGCCGACAATTTTGCCGCGGCGCGCAACGTCTTCGAGGCCGTGGATGATGCGTTGGGCGAGAAGCTCACCGCCATCATGTGGGAGGGGCCTGCGGACCGGCTGACGCTCACCGAGAATGCGCAGCCCGCGCTGATGGCTGTCTCGCTCGCTGCCATGCGCGTGCTTGAAAGCGAAGCCGGGGTCGAGCTTGCCCGGGATGCGGCGTTTGTCGCAGGGCACTCGCTTGGGGAATATTCCGCGCTCGCGGCTGCCGGCGCGCTGAGCGTTCCGGATACCGCGCGCCTGCTGCGTATTCGCGGCCGCGCCATGCAGGCCGCGGTGCCGGTCGGGGCGGGCGCGATGGCGGCGCTCATCGGGCTTGAGCTCGATGCCGCTTCGGCGGTTGCCGCGGAGGCCGCGCAGGGTCAAGTGTGTCAGGCGGCAAACGACAACGGAGGAGGGCAGGTGGTCGTGTCGGGCGATAAGGCCGCGGTCGAGCGGGCGGTCGAGATCGCTAAAGCGAAAGGCGCGCGGCGCGCGATGCTGCTGCCGGTGTCCGCGCCGTTCCATTGCGCGCTGATGCAGCCCGCTGCCGATGCGATGGCCGAGGCGCTTGCGAAAATCGCCGTGAAGCCGCCGGCCGTTCTGCTGGTCGCGAATGTGCTCGCACGCCCGATCGACAATCCGGCCGAGATCGTAAAGTCGCTTGTTACGCAAGTAACCGGCACCGTCCGCTGGCGCGAGTCGGTCGCCTTCATGGCAGGCGCGGGCGTTGATTCATTTTATGAGATTGGAGCCGGCAAGGTGTTGTCCGGACTCGTCAAACGCATCGCGGAGGGCGCGACCGGAATGGCGATCGGAACTCCGGACGATGTGGCGGCATTCAAGGCAGCCCGCGTCAAATAGCGCTGCCGGGAATCGTGCGAGAGTCTCGTCGCGTTTTCCCCTTGAGATGATCGCGGGTATTCACCGGCCAAAAGGTGCGAGCGAGCTCCGGCAACGCAACGATTTGAGTGACAACTCACACACTTAAACAGTGTTGCGGAGAGCGGGTGAGTGTGCTTTCCATGTCATGGGAAGTATGGTAACCGAACCCGGCCTGGTCGGGGCAACCGGGCAATCGGGGGCCATCGAACGATCCCTGCCGGGACGCACGTTCGCCACCTTCCGCCACGACAAAGCCGCTGGTTCGGATTCGCGCGGCGCCGACTATTAGAGAAAAATGCGAGGGTGAAAGCGATGAGTGAAATTGCCGACCGGGTCAAAAAGATCGTCGTGGAACACCTCGGCGTCGAGCCCGAGAAGGTGACCGAAGCGGCAAGCTTCATCGACGATCTCGGCGCCGACAGCCTCGACACCGTCGAACTCGTGATGGCATTCGAGGAGGAATTCGGGTGCGAAATTCCCGACGATGCCGCCGAGACCATCCTCACCGTCGGCGATGCCGTCAAATTCCTTGAGAAAAACGCCAAGAGCTAAGGGCTCTTCCATCACGACATTCCGGCCCCGCCGTCCAAACTCCACATCGGTTCGTTCTGGGCGGTGCGTTCCGCCTGCTTGGGGGGCGCTGGCGAAGGTGGCGCAGACGTTGGGTCAGCTCTGATATCCCCCAGAATGCGTGGTGAAGTCGGCTCGGCGCTTGCCGGGCACCAAGGGCAGGGAGCGCGATGAGGCGGGTGGTCGTCACGGGGTTCGGGATGGTGACGCCACTCGGCTGCGGCGTCGAGGCGACGTGGAAGCGCCTGCTCGCGGGCGAGAGCGGCGCCCGCAAAATCGAGAAGTTCAACGTCGAGGATCTTGCGGCAAAGATCGCGTGCCAGATTCCGCGCGGCGACGGCTCTAACGGCACCTACAATCCCGACCAGTGGATGGAGCCGAAGGAACAGCGCAGAGTCGACGAATTCATCGTTTACGCGATGTGCGCCGCGCGCCAGGCGCTCGAGCATTCCGGCTGGAAGCCGACCTCCCGCGAAGATCAGATCGCGACCGGCGTCATGATCGGCTCCGGCATCGGCGGCATCGAGGGCATTGCCGAGACCTCGCTCGTGCTGGCCGAGAAGGGGCCGCGCCGGGTCTCCCCGTTCTTCATTCCGGGCCGCATCATCAATCTCGCGTCCGGCTATGTGTCGATCGAGTTTGGCCTCAAGGGCCCGAACCATGCGGTGGCAACGGCTTGCTCGACCGGGGCGCACGCCATCGGGGATTCGGCGCGGCTGATCGCGCTCGGCGATGCCGATGTGATGGTGGCGGGCGGAACCGAATCGCCGATCAACCGGCTATCGATCGCGGGATTTGCCGCCTGCCGCGCGCTTTCCACCGCGTTCAATGACGATCCGACCCGCGCGTCGCGCCCCTACGACAAAAAACGCGACGGCTTCGTGATGGGCGAGGGCGCGGGCGTGGTCGTGCTGGAAGAGTACGAGCACGCCAAGGCGCGCGGTGCCACAATTCACGCCGAGTTGGTCGGTTATGGATTGTCGGGCGACGCCTATCACATCACCGCCCCGTCCGAGGACGGCGACGGCGCGTTCCGCTGCATGAATGCCGCGCTCAAGCGCGCCGGCGTTACGCCGGCCGAGGTCGACTACATCAATGCGCACGGCACCTCGACCATGGCGGACGGGATCGAACTGGCGGCAGTCGAGCGCGTCGTCGGCAACGCGGCCGGCAAGATCTCGATGTCGTCGACCAAGTCCTGCATCGGGCACCTGCTGGGCGCGGCCGGCGCCGTCGAGGCGATCTTCTCGGTCCTGGCCATCCGCGACCGTGTCGCGCCACCGACCATCAATCTGGACAACCCTTCCGTCGAGACGCCGATCGACCTCGTCCCGCACAAGCCGCGCCAGCGCGACATCGATGTGGTGCTGTCGAACTCGTTCGGCTTTGGCGGGACCAACGCGTCTCTGGTCTTCCGCCGCGCCGCGGCCTAGTCTGTGGCGATGGGGCGGGTTCACCCTTTTGCCATATTTGGACTTAACCTGCGTCCAGCAGCCCGCGAGTGGACATGACCGACGCAGGCACTTCCGGCGCGCTCTCCGGCGAAGCAAAGCGTGTCGCCCCGCGCAGTCCGCGCGCGGCGCTGGAGCCTGAACACATGCCCGAGCCGCAACGGCCGTCACGCAGGGCACGCCATCCGCTGGTCATCGCCGGCAATGCCATCTTCACCATCATCCTGGTGATCGCGATCGCCGGCGGGCTCGCCTATTCGTACGGCAAGAATCGCCTTGAGGCCCCCGGGCCGCTCGATCGCGACAAGATCGTCAACATTCCGCGCGGGCTAGGCCTGCGCGAGATCGCCGATCTGCTGGCGCGCGAGAACGTCATCGAGCAGCCTTGGGTGTTCATCCCGGCCGTGGTGGTGCTCAAGGCCAAGGATGACCTGAAATACGGCGAATACAAATTCACCAAGCAGGTGAGCGTGCGCGAAACGATCGAGACCATCGTCGAGGGCAAGGTGGTCCAGCACGCCTTCACGATCCCGGAAGGCCTGACCTCCGAGCAGATCGTCGCGCGGTTAGCCGAGGTGGATTTCCTCGCCGGCAATATCCGCGAGGTCCCGAAGGAGGGAACGCTGCTGCCGGAGACCTACAATTTTCCGCGCGGCACGACGCGCGAGCAGGCGATCCAGCGCATGCAGCAGACGCACGCCCGCGTGCTGAAGGAGGTCTGGGAGCGGCGCACGTCCGATGTGCCGGTCAAGACACCGGAAGCACTGGTGACGCTCGCCTCGATCGTCGAGAAGGAGACGGGGCGGCCCGACGAGCGCTCGCGCGTCGCCGCGGTGTTTTCCAATCGGCTGCGCCAGCGCATCAAGCTCCAATCCGACCCGACCATTATTTACGGCCTGGTCGGCGGCAAGGGTACGCTCGGCCGTCCGATCATGCGTTCCGAGATCGAGCAGCCGACACCCTACAATACGTACGTGATCGAAGGGCTGCCGCCCGGGCCGATCGCCAATCCGGGCCGCGCCTCGCTCGAGGCAACCGCCAATCCCTCGCGCACCAAGGAGATCTTCTTCGTCGCGGATGGAAGCGGCGGGCACGCCTTCGCCGAGAACCTGCAGCAGCATCAGCAGAACGTCGCGAAGTTGCGGCAGTTCGAGCAGCAATTGCGCACACCCGCGCCGACCGACCGGGCAATCCCGTTCGCGGAGCCTGCACCGCCCGCTGTCGATCCGGCCGCGCAGGCGGCACCTGCCGCGCCGGCCAAGAACGCGAAGCAGAAAACCAAGACCAAGACGCCGTAGCCAAAGCTGGGCGCCTTGTGACCTCGGAACCTCGCCGCTAAGGTCCGGCCGGATTTTTTCGTCTCTTAGCAGGATTCGCCGGATGGCCCTGTCGAGCATGACCGGCTTCGCGCGTGCTGACGGCGTGTCCGGCTCCTACGTCTGGGCCTGGGAGTTGAAATCCGTCAACGCGAAGGGGCTGGAGCTGCGCTTGCGCGTTCCGCCCGGTTGGGACGCGGTCGAAGCGCCTCTGCGAGCGCGGGCCGCCGAAGCGCTCGGGCGCGGCACGATCCACGCGAATCTCTCGGTACAGCGCGCCGGCATTGCGCCGGTGGTGCGCGTCAACGAGCCGGTGCTCGCCGCAGTTCTCTCCACCATGAAAGACATCGCCAAGCGGATCGATGCGGCGCCCCCCGCCATCGATGGTATCCTCGCCCTCAAGGGCGTGATCGAGGTCGTCGACGAGGACGAGCGCGAGGACGATCGCAGCGCCGCCGAGGCTGCCATCGGCGCGGGGTTTGCCACCGCGCTCGCGAGCCTTACCGAGATGCGCCGCCGCGAGGGCGAGGCGCTGGCCACGGTGCTGCGCGGGCGGCTCGACGAGATCGCCGCGCTCACGGCGCGCGCGGAAGGCGCCCCCGGCCGCCGTCCCGAAGCGATCAAGGCGCGGCTCGCCGAACAGATCG
>JAXDOA010000541.1:0-4263 GCA_034669125.1 Hyphomicrobiales bacterium | reverse complement strand
CGGATGAGGAGTGGAAATATATCTGCAAGCTCGGCGGGGTGAAGGATTGAATATCACTGTGTCCCGGGCGCGGCGCAGCATGCAATGCTGCGACGCAGACCCGGGACCCCGGTTTCTTGATTTCCAGCAGCAGCAGAGAAAGCAACCGGGGCCCCGCATCTGCGGTGCACCGGTTGCGCGCTGCACACATTACGCCGCCACGCTGGCAATCACCTGCGCCAGCAATTTCTCGCGATGCGTGGGCGAGCGGCGGCCTTTCAGCCCCTCGGAAAACTTCTCCAGCTTGCCGCTCTCGAACGCCGCCACCACGGTCTGGTGGACGTAGCTCTTGCGCGCGATCGTCGGCGTGTTGGAAAGCTGCTCGGACACCGCCGTCACGGCTTCGTTCACTTGCCGCCGCCGTCCGCGCTCGCTTGGCGCCGGCGCCATATGGGCGAGCGCTTCGAGCGCGGCGCTGGATGCGACGAGCGTGCGGAAATCCTTCAGCGAGATCTTCACGCCGGCGATCTCGCGCAGAAACGCATTCACGTCGCTCGCGGTGACGATGCGAATATCTCCATTCTCGGCGCGATACTGGAACATGCGCCGGCCCGGCAGCGCGCGCAGCACATTGATCGCACTCGCGCCACGCGGAGAATGAAACTCCTTCTCGATGGTCTTGCCGCCCTTGGCGCGGAATTTCAGCGCGATAGTGCCGCCGTTCACCACGATGTTGGATTTGAGCATGGTGGCGGCACCGCGCGTACGGTTTGACTTCACGTAGCTCTCGCCGCCCGCCCGGATGGCGCTGCACGAGACAAGCTCGATCACCGCGGCGAGCGCGAACTCGCGCGTCGGCTCGGCGGTCCCAAGGTGCTTGCTCACGGCGCGGCGGATGCGCGGCAGTGCTTCCACCAGCCGCCGCAAGCGGCGCGCCTTGCGCTGCTCGCGCACTTTCTCCCACTCGGCGTGATAGCGGTATTGCAGGCGCCCGGCCGCGTCGCGCCCGACCGCCTGGATGTGCGCGCGCGGATCGGTGGCGTAGAGCACCTCTTCGTACGCCGGCGGGACCGCGAGATGCTTGAGCCGTGCGCGCGTCATCTCATCGCGGACGGTGCGGCCGCGTGCCGATACGAAGGTGAATTTGTCGCCGATACGTTTGCGCCGGATCGTCAGTTCGTCGGTCGAGATATAGCGCAGGCCGAGCTGCTTCATGGCGCGCGCCGAAAGCTGCGACGAGAGCTTCCGCGCTGCCTGTTCGCCATTTGTCTCGGACATCGAAAAGTTCCTTGTCGGTGGACAAGGAAAGTCGCTGACCGGTCAAATAGTTCCAGAACCTAGGCTTTCAGCGCCTCCGCGATCCCGTCCGTGAACACCTGCGCGCCCAGCACCAGGTCCTCGTCCGAGGTGTTCTCGCTCCAGTGATGGCTGATGCCGCCGATCGACGGCACGAACATCATGGCGGCGGGGAGCTTGCGGGCGAGCCACTGCGCGTCATGCCCGGCGCCGCTCGGCATGCGCATGTGCTTGCCCGGCGCGTGACGTTGGGCCGCCGTGTCGAGCGCCGCCATCAGCCCCTCGTCCATTACGGCGGGCGTGCTCTGCGAGATCACCGACAGCTCGAACTTGCAGCGGCTGACGCGGTTGGCCGCAGCGATCAGGTCGTTCAGCTCGGCGTGCAGTCTGTCGAGCACTTCCCGGTCGGCATCGCGCAGCTGGAACAGCGCCTCGGCGCGGCCCGGAATGATGCTGTGGCTGCCGGGATCAAGCGCGATGCGCCCCGTGGTCCACACCGTGCGCGGCCCGCAGATTTCCGGAAAGCGCTTGTCGATCGCGTTGAGCAGCTTGATCAGCGCGAGGCCCGCGTCGCGCCGCCGCAGCATCGAGGTGGTGCCGGCGTGGTTCTGCTCGCCCGTGACCGTGATGCCGTATTGCCAGATCGCGACGATCGCCGTCACGACGCCGATGTTGAGCTGGCCCATCTCCAGCGAATCGCCCTGCTCGATGTGCGCCTCGAAGAACGCCTTGTAGCGCTCCGGCTCGATCGCGAGCCGCGGGCGGCCCGCATAGCCGGCTGTCGCGAGCGCCGCGCGCAGCGGCGTGCCGTCGTTCTTGTTCTTCGCCTTGTCGATGTCTTCTTCGGTGAGCACGCCGGTGAACGATTTCGAGCCGAGGAACGAGCCGAAGTGGCCCTCCTCGTCGCAGAACACCACGACGTCGACGCCGGTATCGCCGCCCGCTTCCTTGATCGCGCGCGCGGCTTCGAGCGCGTAGACGCAGCCGAGCGCGCCGTCGAGCCAACCGGCATGGTTCTGCGATTCCAGGTGCGAGCCCGAGAGCGCCTTGGCGCCTGCCGCCTTGCTTTTTCCCAGGATGTTGCCGATGCCGTCGATGGTGGTGTCGAGGCCTGCCGCCGTGCATTGCTCGGCGAACCATTGCCGCGACGCAATGTCCTCGGGCGATAAGGTCGGCCGGTGGACGCCGGTCTTGTAGGTGCCGAAGCTGCGCAGCCTATAGAGATCGCCGAGCAAGCGGTCGGGTTTGATGGCAGGCAAAGCACTCTCCTCTTTGGTGTATGCACAATGCCAGCATGATCGGTGACCGCAAAGCCTTCATCCGCACGAATACGCGGCTCAAGCCCGTCCCGCATGTGCCTGAGATTTCGCTGTACGTTGCCGACGAGTCGGTGCCGCTCTGGCTCAAGACCGAGGAAGAACTTGGCGCAATGGGCCTGCCGCCGCCTTACTGGGCCTTTGCCTGGGCGGGCGGGCAGGCGCTCGCGCGCTACGTGCTCGACAACCCGCAGGCTGTCGCGGGCCAGCGCGTGCTCGATCTCGCGTCCGGCTCCGGGCTTGTGGCGATCGCAGCTGCGATGGCCGGCGCTGCACCGGTGATCGCCGCCGACATCGATGCGTTCACTGAAAGCGCGGTCGCGCTCAATGCGGAGGCGAACGACGTTTACATCGAGGTGCTCGTGCAGGACCTGTTTGATAACGACCTGCTCGACCAGCCCGCGCAGCGCTACGATGTCATTCTGGTCGGCGATCTGTTCTACGAGCGCGACACCGCCGCCCGCGCCCTCGCTTTCCTGGATCGCCACGCCATGAGCGGCACGCGCGTGTTGATCGGCGATCCCGGCCGCACCTATCTGCCGAAGGAGCGGCTCACGCAGCTTGCCGAATACTCCGTGCCGGTCACGCGCGAGCTCGAGGATCTGGAGATCAAGCGCACGACGGTGTGGGAGCTTTACCCTCTCCCCGCAAAGCGGTGAGAGGGATAGCCCGACCAAAGTGTGACAGCGCCGACCTTGTTCCAGATCAAGGCCGCGGCGCATAATGTCGGCCAGCAAGACAGGGCCCGCGGCTCGCGGCGTACCGCGTGGGAGGAAGAAAATGTCCGACAAGACTTATCCGGTCCCGGCCGAATGGAAGTCCCGCGCCTATGTGGACGACGCGAAATACCGCCAGATGTACGCGCGTTCGCTGAAGGACCCGAACGGCTTCTGGGCAGACGAAGCCAAGCGCCTGCACTGGTACAAGACGCCCACGAAAATCAAGAACACGAATTTCGGTCCCGGCGACGTCTCGATCAAATGGTTCGAGGACGGCGTCACCAACGTGGCCTACAACTGCATCGACCGCCACCTGCAAAAGCGCGCGAGCCAGACCGCGATCATCTGGGAAGGCGACGACCCCTCCGAGTCGAAGCACATCACCTATCAGGAGCTCCACGACGAGGTGTGCCGGATGGCCAACATCCTGCGCAACCGCAACGTCGAGAAGGGCGACCGCGTCACCATCTACATGCCGATGATCCCCGAGGCCGCCTACGCGATGCTCGCCTGCGCGCGCATCGGCGCGATCCACTCGGTGGTGTTCGGCGGCTTCTCGCCCGACAGTCTCGCCGGCCGCATCGAGGATTGCGGCTCCAAGGTCGTCATCACGGCGGATGAAGGCCTGCGCGGCGGCCGCAAGGTGCCGCTGAAAGCCAACGTGGATGCGGCGATCGCGAAAGTCGCAAATGCTGGTTTTTCGGTCGATCACGTCATCGTCGTGCGGCGCACCGGCGGCAGGGTCGAGATGGATCCGGTGCGCGACGTTTATTATCATGACGCGGCCGAGGTCGTGACCGACGAGTGCCCGTGCGAGCACATGCATGCCGAGGATCCGCTGTTCATCCTCTACACGTCAGGCTCGACCGGCAAACCGAAGGGCGTGCTGCACACCACCGGCGGCTATCAGCTCTTCGTCGCGATGACGCACCAGTACGTCTTCGACTATCACG
>JAXDOA010000540.1:0-4318 GCA_034669125.1 Hyphomicrobiales bacterium | reverse complement strand
GCAGCCGGTCGCCGCCCTTCAGCACGCCAGCGTTGATCAGCGCCTTGGTGTAGGCCTCGTAGGCGGAATTCATCTGCTTGACGCCGTCCGCGGGCGCGGCCGCCATTCCGGCCTCGTTGTTGTAGATCATCAACAGATACTGCATCGGTCATCTCCATCTCTCGGCCGGCATCATGCCTTGCCGGCACAAAGACGCGCGAGCCCGGGCGATTTCGACAGCGCGCAAATTAATTCTTCACCGCGTTTTTCACGGCCGCCACGAGGCGGTCGATATCGGCTTCGTCATTGTAAACATGAGGAGAAATCCGCATGCGGCCAAGCCGCGCCGCGACATAGACCTGCTGGCTGGAAAGTTTTGCGACCAGATCCTTGGGCATGCCACCCGCAAATCCGAGGCTCAGGATGTGCGGCGCGCGGAAGCGCTCGTCCATGACCTGCACGGCATTCGCGCCCGAGAGGCCTTCCGAGATTCGCCGCGTCAGCACGGACAGCCGCGCCGTGATCGCATCCGCGCCCCATTGCGCCACCATCTCCATGCCGATCGCCGCCATTTCCATCGAGATGAAATGATCGCGTTCGCCCATGTCGTAGCGCCGCGCGTCGGGCAGATAACGCGTGTCCTCGAAATAGATCGGGCTTTCCGCCTTCACGTTGCGCCGGCCGAACGAGGTCTGCTCCAGCGGCACGCCATCCTGATGGCGCTTCGCCACGTACACGAAAGCGCGGCCGTAAGGCCCGAGCACCCATTTGTAGGTCGGAAAGATCAGAAAGTCCGGATCGA
Organism: Hyphomicrobiales bacterium; assembly: GCA_034669125.1. Lineage (GTDB taxonomy): Bacteria > Pseudomonadota > Alphaproteobacteria > Rhizobiales > Xanthobacteraceae > PALSA-894. Next base: position 3,537 of record JAXDOA010000540.1, on the reverse strand, counting down.
GCGTTTTCACATCGGTCGCGATCACGCCGACGCTGTGCGTTGCGTCCACGAGCAGCGCCGCGCCGTGCTGGCGCAGCGCCTGCGCGATCGTCCGCATGTCCAGAAGCCCGCCGTCCGACCAGTGGATGGACGAAATGGACGCGAGCGCGAGCGGCGCCGCGCCCGGCCGCGCGATTGCCTCCAGCACAGCCGACGTCCAGTCGCCGTTCGTGGGCTGCGCGATGGTTTCGACCGTGAAGCCCTGCGCTTCGCTGCGCCCGATCCACTCCAGCACCGGCGAGGTGTGATCGTTTTCCAGCACCAGCACGCGGGAGCCGGGCGCGATTGCGAGCACCTTGCCGGCGATCGCCACGCCGTAGCCGACCGAGGAGACGAGTGCGACATCGCTGGCGTCCGCACCAATCAGCGCGGCGGCGGCGGCACGGGCGCGCTCGTGCTGCTTGTCGGAGAAGTCGGCGGGAAGCTTCCAGGGCTGGCCCTTGCGCAACACGGCCGCCTGCGCGGCGTCTTGCGTGGCGCGTGGCAGCGGGCTCCAGCCCGCGGCGTTCAGATACGAAACATCGGAGGGGATATCGAAGAGAGCGCGTTGTGAGGTGAGCATGACGCGCTGTACCCCCACCCTACCCTCCCCCGCAAGCGGGGGAGGGATTGAAAGAATGCAAGGGAGCGATGAAGAAAATTGATCAGCCGCCCTTCACGCCCTGCGCGTTGACATACAGCGAGTAGACCGAGTGGCTCGCCGCCATGAACAGCCGGTTGCGCTTCACGCCGCCGAAGGCGACGTTGGCGCAACGCTCGGGCAGCGCGATGAAGCCGATCGGCTTGCCGGTGTTGTCGAACACCTTCACGCCGTCCTGCTGCGCGTTGCCCATGCCCCAGCCGCACCACAGATTGCCGTCGGTGTCGACGCGGAAACCGTCCGGCGTGCCGCCCGGCTCGGCGGTGAGGAAGACCCGCTTGTTGGCGAGCTTGGTCCCGCCGTCGGTGACGTCGTAGACGAGGATCTCGCGCGGGGTCGCGGACGCATTGACGATGTAGCACTTCGACTCGTCCGGCGAGAACGCAATCCCGTTCGGCCGGTAATCGCCGGCCGTCACGGCCGTCGCCTGGCCGGTCTTGGGATCGAGGCGATAGACGTTGGTCGGCAGTTCGGGCGTCGCGACGCTGCCCTCATAGTTGCCGAGGATACCGAACGGCGGATCGGTGAACCAGATCGAGTCGTCCGACTTCACCACGATGTCGTTCGGTGAGTTGAGCGGCTTGCCGTCGAACTTGTCGATCAGCACCGTGATGGTGCCGTCGTATTCGGTGCGGGTCACGCGGCGCGCATGCTCGCAACTGACGAGGCGGCCCTGGCGGTCGCGCGTATTGCCGTTCGCGAAGTTGGACGGCTTGCGGAAGATGCTGACGCGCCCGGTTTCCTCGTCCCAGCGCATGATGCGGTTGTTCGGGATGTCGCTCCACAAGAGGCAGCGCGCGTCACCAAACCAGACCGGGCCTTCGTTCCAGCGGCAACCGCCGGCGATGCGCTCCACGGTCGTCTGCGCGATGCGATATTTGTTGAACGCCGGATCGAGCGATGTGATCGCGGGGTCCGGATAGCGCTCGTTCGGCTCCCATGCGGCGAAGGCCTGCGGTGCCGTCGCCGCCATCGCGGCCGCCGCGCCGACGGTCGCAAACATCTCGCGTCTTGTTTGACTCATGACGTCTCCCCCTTATGAAGTGCCGCGGCCTGCCGCCACGGTTCACGACGAGCGTAACATGCCGGGTGCGGCGGCGGCATGACCGTCCGCCGTTTTTTATCCGATCTAGTTCTTCAGGACGTGGAAAACGACCTTGCGCATCACGTTGGGCAGCGCCTCGCCGGGGAGATCGGCCAACGCGGTCCAGCGCATGCCTGGCGGCGCCTTCGTCGCAGCGGGCACTTTTGCCGTGTGGACAATCAGTTCGAGCGGAAAGTGCGTGAAGGTATGCGTGACCGCGCCGGGCACGCGGCGCCATTTCGCCTTCAGCGGCGCGTGATCGAGCGCCGCCGCATCGTCGAAATCGCGCGACCATTCGGTCGTGGGCACTTCGGTCATGCCGCCGAGCAACCCTTTTTCGGGACGCGTGCGCGTCAGGATGAATCCATCGACACGCAGCGCGACGAACGCCGCACCGCGGCGCAGCGCACCGGTCTTCTTTTCCGCCTTGCGCGGGAAGCTCTCCTGATCGCCGCGTGCGCGACCTGCGCACATCTCCATCCACGGGCACAGCACGCAGGCCGGCTTCTTCGGCGTGCAGATGGTGGCGCCGAGATCCATCATGGCCTGCGCAAAATCCCCGGCGCGGTGCTGCGGGGTGAGTTGTTCGGCGAGCGCGCGAATGCGCGGCTTTGCGCCGGGCAACGCCTCCTCGACGGCGAACAGCCGCGCGATCACGCGCTCGATGTTGCCGTCGACCGGGCTCGCGCGCTTCTCGAACGCAATCGCCGCGATCGCGGCCGCCGTATAGGCGCCGATGCCCGGGAGCGTACGCAACGCTTGTTCGGTGTCGGGAAACTTCCCGCCGTGCTGTTCGGCGACCCCGCGCGCGCAGGCATGCAGGTTGCGGGCGCGGGCGTAGTAGCCGAGCCCGGCCCAGAGTTTCAGCACGTCGTCGAGCGGGGCGGCCGCCAACGCGGCGACGGTCGGGAAACGCGCAAGGAAGCGCGCATAATAAGGGGCGACCGCCTTCACGGTGGTCTGCTGCAGCATGATCTCCGACAGCCACACGCGGTAGGGGTCCGCCCGCTCGCCCCTGGCGGCGCGCCAGGGCAGCACGCGGCGATGGCGGTCGTACCATTGCAGAAGAAGTGCGGGATCAGGGGAGACGCCGGCCTTCTGACGCCGTGCTTTGGCTGCTAGGCTCATCGCCTCCGATGTGACAGAGCCGCATTCCTTGAACAAGCCTCGCTCACAGCCAAAACCGTTGAGCCAGATCGTCGCCAGGACGATCGCGGATGCGTTTGCCAAACAGGGATTCGCCTCGACCGGGCTTGTCACCCATTGGCCCGAAATCGTCGGCGCGGAGATCGCCGACCATGCGGAGCCGATGCGCATGGTATGGCCGCGCCGCGTGCACGAGGACGATCCGGAGCCGGCCACGCTGGTGCTGCGCGTCGACGGGCCGGTGGCGCTGGAGATCCAGCACCTCTCCGGCGTCATTATCGAGCGGGTGAACCGCTTCTTCGGCTGGCGCGCGGTCGGGCGCGTCCAGATCCGTCAGGCGCCGCTGATGCGGCGGGAGAAGAGACAAGCGCCGCCTGCGCCCGATCCGGAGGCCGTTGCGCGGCTTGCCGCCCGAATGTCCGATATCGGCGACGAGGCCTTGCGCGACGCGCTCGCCCGGCTCGGCGCGTCGGTCAAGCGGGCGTGACCTCGCGCGCCGGCCGCTCCGCCTCGCGCTCGAGCAGCCGCTCGAGCTGCACTTGCAGCCGGTCGACCTTGTCGTGCAGTTCGGCGATTGCGGTCTCGGCCTTGACGTTGACCTCGTAGTCGCGCGCCGCCGCAAGCCGGT
>JAXDOA010000539.1:0-4900 GCA_034669125.1 Hyphomicrobiales bacterium | reverse complement strand
GGCGTCCCGAAGCGCCGAGCCCGGCAAGCTGCCGGCGTGCCGAGCGCTTCAGGGCTTTGCCGGGCGCGGCGCCTTTCTTGCGGCGACGCGCGGATTTTGCCGCGCGCGTTTTCGATGCCGCTTTCCCGACCGGCTTCTTTTTGGCCGCAGTTTTCTTGGCCGCCGGTTTCTTCGCGGTTTTTTTCGCGGCGGCCTTCGCCTTCTTACGCCTAGGTCTTGTTTTCATCCGAACTGCCGTCTCCAGCCGGCGGGCTGAACGGGCGATAGGTGACCGGGGTCGGCGCTGCGGCTGCGGGAGCAGGCGCGGGCGGCGAAGCCGGCGTGGGCGCGGGCTTCGGAGCCGGCGGTGTCTTCGGGGCGGATTTCTTCGGCGCCGATTTCTTGGGTGCCGATTTCTTGGGTGCCGATGTCTTGGGTGCCGATGTCTTCGGGGCAGATTTCTTTGGCGCGGTTTTCTTTGCGGTCGAAGTCTTTTTCGATGCGGCTTTCTTCTTCGATGCTGACTTCTTCGGGCCGTAGCGCTTCGCCGCTTTCTTTTTCGGCGCGGCCTTTGCCTTCTTCGATTTGGATTTCTTCGCTTTCTTGCGGGCAGCCATGATCGTCCTCCTCACATACGGTTCATCGCGCGAGTGTCAGCGCGCGACCGTGCGGCATTCTACGTCGCGATTTCGATTCTTAGCGAGTCATTCGCGCTGTCCACGCACATGCTTGAGCGAATCCGGCACTGGTCCGCCATGCGCCCAGTCGAGAAGCTCGACGGTGTGCACGACGGGAAGCCTGGTCGCTGGTGCGAGGTGCCTCATGCATCCGATATTGCCGGTCGCGATCGCGTCGGCGCCGGTGGCCTCGATGGCGGCGACCTTGCGCTCGCGTAAGCCGCGGGCGATGCCGGGCTGCATGATGTTGTACGTGCCAGCCGAGCCGCAGCACAGATGCGCCTCGGCGATGTCGCGCACCTTGAAGCCCGCCGCGGCCAGCAAGTCCTTGGGTTGCTTGTGGATTTTCTGCCCGTGCTGGAGCGAACAGGCGGACTGGTAAGCGACCGTCAGGCCGCTCGTTCGCGCCGGCGCGCCAAGCCCGAGCCGCGCGAGATATTCGGAAATGTCCTGCGCCAATGCCGAGACGCGCGCGGCTTTCGCCGCATAGGCCGGATCGCCGCGCAGCATGAATCCGTAGTCCTTGATGGTTGTCCCGCATCCGGACGCCGTGACTATGATTGCATCGAGCGCGCCGTTTTCGATTTCGCGCGTCCACGCATCGATGTTGGCGCGCGCTTGCGCGTGGGCCTGTTGCTCGCGTCCCATGTGATGCACCAGCGAGCCGCAGCATCCTTCTCCCGCCGCCAGCACGACCTCGATGCCGTGGCGCGTCAGCAGGCGGATCGCCGCAGCGTTGATCGAGGGCGCGAGCACGGCCTGCGCGCAGCCTTGCAGCAGTACGACGCGGCCTTTGCGGGCGCCGTCGGCCGGTATCACTCCCGGGCCCGCGGAACGCCCCGGCAGGCGGGACGGCACGAGGCTCAGCATCGCGATGAGGCGCCGCAGCGTGCCAAGCAGGCCGGAGCCGACCGGGACTGCCTTGAGGTTCCGTGCGCGGCCTGAAAACAGTGCGGCGAGCCGGCCGGGCAGCCATCCGGCCGCAAGCGCCGCGCGGAAGCGCCCCGGATAGGGCAGCACGGCCGCGAGCAGCGCGCGGATCGCGCGATCGGCCCAAGGCCGGCGGTAGGTCTCCTCGATGTGCGCGCGGGCGTGATCGACCAGATGCATGTAGTGCACGCCGGACGGACAGGTGGTCATGCAGGCCAAACAGGAAAGGCAGCGATCGATGTGTTTCACCACCTCAGCCGTTGCCGGCCGGTCGTTCTCGAGCATGTCCTTGATCAGGTAGATGCGCCCGCGCGGGGAATCGAGCTCGTCGCCCAGCAGCACATAGGTCGGGCACGTCGCGGTACAGAACCCGCAATGTACGCAGGCGCGCAAAATCTTATCGGCCTCCGCGACATCCGGATCGGCGAGTTGGGCGAGCGTGAACGAGGTTTGCATCTATACACCCGCCCACATCCGCCCCGATCCGAATATACCCTTCGGATCGAAGCTTTCCTTCACGCGCTTGGTCAACGCCGCAAGGCCTGCATCCTGCGGCTCGAACACCGGCACGGAGGCGCGGATCGCGGCCGGTGCACGGATCAGCGTCGCATGGCCGTTCCCCGCAACGGCGCGGCGCACGCGCGCGGCGCCGCCGTCATCCGCGGCCGGAAGCGCGGCCCAGATCAGACCGCCGGCCCAGTCGTAGAAGTATTCGGCCCCCTCGATCGCGGCGGCCACTTCGTGCCCGCGTGTGGGGGCAACGGAGATGCGCCAGAGCGCGCGGGCGCCACCGGTAAACGGCATCACGTTGCGGATCACCCGCCAGACGTCGCGCGATGCCGCTGCCTCCAGCACCGCGATCTCGCCAAACGGCTTGAGCAGCGTTTCGAGCCCGCGGCGGCGGTGCACGACCGAGGGCGCGACGCCTTCAAGCCGCAGCGCCGTGAGCGCGGTTCCGGCTTCCGCCTGAAGGCTCGCCGCGAGCGGCGCCGGACAATGCGCGGCGCCCGAGACATCGTTGGACGAGCCCATCGCGGCGCTCATCGCGCGGACGGCCGCCGCGTCATCGAGCCCCAGTATCAACAGTGTCTCTTCGGTTTCGGCGCGCGGGAGAACCTTGACGGTGACATCCGTCATCGCGGCGAGCGTGCCGTAGGAGCCGGCCAGCACCTTGCAGAGATCGTAGCCGGTGACGTTCTTCACCACGCGCCCGCCCGACTTGAACGTTTCGCCCCGTCCCGAGACCGCGGTGAAACCGAGGAAATGATCGCGCGCAGCGCCCGCCTTGATGCGGCGCGGACCCGACAGGTTCGCGGCGAGCACGCCAGCGATCGTGCCGCGGCTCTTTCCGTCAAGGTTTGGCGCCGCACCGAACACCGGGCCATAGTCCATCGGCTCGAACGCAAGCTCCTGATTGTGTTTCGCCAGCAGCGCCTCGATCTCGGCGATCGGCGTGCCGGCCTTGGCGGAGAGGATCAGTTCCTCCGGCTCATAGAGCGTGACGCCCGAAAGAGCCGACAGGTCGAGGCTCAGATCCCATTGCGCGGCGCGGGCGATCCCGCGCTTGGAGCCGTGGCCGACGATCTCCAGCGTCTTGCCCTCGGCGAGCGCCCAGGCGACGGCAGCTTCGACATCCTCGCCGTCGCGCGGTTTGAGCAGATCGGTCATGCGCGTCCTTTCCCTCTCCCCGTGAAACGGGGAGAGGGAGCCGAGCGAGCAATCGCGAGCGAGGCGGGTGAGGGGCAATCCGGCATGCGCGCAAACCTTACCACAGCCCCTCACCCGTCACGCCGCCTGATGGCGGCGTGCCACCGCTTCGCGGGGCGAGGGAAGAAACTAAAACCGCGGAATATCCGGGAAGGCCACGTGGCCGGCGTGCACATGCATGCGGCCGAGCTCGGCGCAGCGGTGCAGGGTCGGGAACACCTTGCCGGGATTGAGCAGGCCCTTGGCATCGAAAGCGCATTTCACGCGCTGCTGCTGATTGAGGTCGATCTCCGAGAACATTGCCGGCATCAGGTCGCGCTTCTCCACTCCGACGCCGTGCTCGCCGGTGAGCACACCGCCGACCTCGACGCAGAGCTTGAGGATTTCCGCGCCGAAGGCCTCCGTGCGCTCCAGCTCGCCCGGCTTGTTGGCGTCATAAAGAATGAGCGGATGCAGATTACCATCGCCCGCATGAAACACGTTGGCGACGCGCAGATCATATTTCGCCGACAGTTCGCGCATGCGATGCAGCACCTGCGGCAGTTTCGCGCGCGGGATCGTTCCGTCCATGCAGTAATAATCCGGCGAGATGCGGCCGACCGCCGGGAACGCCGCCTTGCGCCCGGCCCAGAACAACAGCCGCTCGTCCTCCGAATTCGACACGCGGCAGGTGGTCGAGCCGCATTCTCGCGCGATCGCCTCGACGCGCTCCAGCAGGTGATCGACCTCGGCGGCCGGCCCGTCGAGCTCGACGATCAGCAGCGCCTCGACGTCGAGCGGGTAGCCCGCATGGACGAATTCCTCGACCGCATGGATCGCGGGCCGGTCCATCATCTCCATGCCGCCCGGAATGATGCCGGCGCCGATGATCTTGCTCACGCACGCGCCGGCATCCTCCGACGACGCGAACCCCACCAGGACGGCACGTGCGGTCTCGGGTTTCTTCAGCAGGCGCACCGTCACCTCGGTGACGACACCGAGCAGGCCCTCCGAGCCGGTGATCAACCCGAGCAGGTCATACCCATCCGAATCGAGATGCTTGCCGCCGATGCGGATCACCTCGCCGGTGATCAACACGATCTCGCAGCCGAGCACGTTGTTGGTGGTCATGCCGTATTTCAGGCAATGCACGCCGCCGGAGTTTTCCGCCACATTGCCGCCGATCGAGCAGGCGATCTGCGAGGACGGGTCGGGGGCGTAATAGAAGCCCTCATGCGCAACCGCCTGCGAAATCGCCAGATTGGTGACGCCGGGTTCGACCACGGCGACGCGGTCCTCGTAGTCGATCTCGCGCACGCGATTGAACTTGCCCATGCCGAGCAGCACGCCGTCGGCGAGCGGCAGAGCGCCGCCCGACAGCGAGGTGCCCGCCCCGCGCGGCACCACGCGGATGCCGTGCTCGTGGCAGTAGCGCAGCACTTTCGAGACTTGCTCGGTTGTTTCCGGCAGCACCACCACGAAGGGAAGCTGGCGGTAGGCGGTCAGCCCGTCGGACTCATAGGGGCGCATCTCGCGCTCGTTGGAAATGACGCCCTCGCCCGGCACGATTTTCGACAGATCGCGCACGATCCCGGCGCGCCGCGCCAGCACGGCACCATCGGGTTCGG
>JAXDOA010000538.1:0-2592 GCA_034669125.1 Hyphomicrobiales bacterium | reverse complement strand
GCGCCGATGGCGTCTACGACATCTCGCGTTCGTACCCGACCGTGCGCGACTTATGCGAAGCGCCCGACCCGGCCGCGGCAGTCGCGGGCGCGCTGGCGGATCGCATCGGCGATTTCGCCGCAATCCTCGCGAACACCAGCGAGGACAAACGCGATCCGGGCAAGCCGCATTTGCTGGCACCGATCGACCTGCAGGCGGTCAAGGCCGCCGGCGTCACCTTCGCGATCTCGCTGCTCGAGCGCGTGATCGAGGAGCAGGCGCGCGGCGTGCCGGAACGCGCTGCGCAGGCCCGCGCCGATGTCGAGGCCGCGCTCGGCGGATCGGTCGAGAAGATCAAGCCCGGCTCGCCGCAGGCGGCCGAGTTGAAGAAGGTGCTGCAGGCCAAGGGTCTCTGGTCGCAGTATCTCGAAGTCGGTATCGGGCCGGACGCCGAGATCTTCACCAAGTCTCAGGTGATGGCGGCGGTCGGCACCGGCATGTCGATCGGCGTGCTCAAATCCTCGACCTGGAACAATCCAGAGCCCGAAGTGGTCGCCGTCGCGACCTCGAAAGGCAAGATCGTCGGCGCAACGCTCGGCAACGACGTGAACCTGCGCGATGTGGAAGGCCGCTCGGCGCTGCTGCTCTCGAAAGCGAAGGACAACAACGCCTCGACGGCGATCGGGCCGTTCATCCGGCTGTTCGACAAGACCTTCTCGCTCGACGATGTGCGCCGTACGCAGGTGCGGCTCACCGTGAAGGGCAAGGACGGCTTCGTGCTCGAAGGCTCAAGCGATGTCGGCAAGATCAGCCGCGATCCGGAGGAGCTCATCGCGCAGATGATCGGACGCCATCACCAGTATCCGGACGGCGCGGTGCTCTATCTCGGCACGATGTTCGCGCCGGTGAAGGACCGCGACGCACCTGGCATGGGCTTCACGCATCATCCGGGCGACGTGGTGACGATAGCGGCGGACAAACTCGGCGCGCTGACGAATGTGGTGACGACGAGCGATCAGGCGCCGGCGTGGACGTTCGGTGTGGGCGATCTGATGCGCAATCTCGCGAAGCGTGGGTTGCTGTAGCGGGTTGGTCATTCCGGCCGAGCCATAAGCGCGTTTACGCGCGTCTGCGACGCGCTATGGCGAGGGCCGAAATCCAGCACTCTCACTTCACATCAATCGCAATCGCACGCGTGGCATCGCGCAGCCTCGCAGGCTCCGTGCGAAACACCGCCTTCGGCGTTCCGGCCGCGGCCCAGATCACATCGTACGCCAACAGATCGCGATCGATATACGTGGCAAGCGGCGTGTCATGGCCGAACGGCGGAATGCCGCCGATCGCATAGCCGGTGAGCGCGCGCACCGCGTCGGCGTCGGGGCGCTTCAGCTTCTCGCCAAGGTGCGCAGCGACGCCCTTCTCGTTGACGCGGTTCGCGCCGGAGACGAGCAGCAGATAGGGCTTCCCGCTATCCGCGCCGCTGAAAATCAAGGACTTCACGATCTGCCCGACCGTGACGCCGCAGGCGGCGGCGGCTTCCTCCGCGGTGCGGGTCGGCTCGGTCATCACCCGCACCGCGATGTCGAGGCCGAGCGCATCGGCCGCATCCTGCACGCGCTGCGCGCTCGCCGGCAGTTCGCTCATCCGATCAGCCTCTCTCGCTTCAACTCCGTGACGCCGTCGCGGCCGAACGCAAGGCCGCGCACCGTCATGTCACATTGCCATGCCCCGGGTTCGCCGCCGATGCGATAAAGATTATAGGCGGCCGGCTCGTCATGCGTGCTGATGATCGCCGAGGCCGACGGCACGCCCACCGCCGGGATGCGGCCCTTCGAACCGTCCAGCCACATCAGTTGCTGCTCGTGATTATGCCCATGCAGCACCAGCTCGGCGCCGTGCTCGGCGAGGAGCGCGCGCAGTATCGGCCCATCGATCAGCCGCTTCATGTAGTGGCGCTTGTTCGGGATCGGCGGATGATGAATCAGCACCACGCGGAACAGTGGTTCGCGCGCGAGCGCAATCAGGATTTCGGCGAGCCGCGCAAGCTGCTCGGGCCCAAGCCGCCCGGTCGCCATGAAGGGCCCGGTCGGCAGCGATGTGGTCAACCCAATGAGGGCAAGAGGCCCGCGCCTGCGCACGAAAGGGAACGTTGCCCCGTCGTCCCCGCGCATGAACTCGCCCCAATGCTGCGCGGCCCAGCCGGAGGCGCGCCGGATGTAGGCATCGTGATTGCCCGGCACGACCGTCACGTCCTTCGGGAGCCCAAGCGTATCGAGCCAGCGCGCCGCGCCCTCGAATTCGACATCGAGCGAGACATTCACGAGGTCGCCGGTCACCGCAATGTGGTCCGGCGACTGCGCCTTCATATCGCCGACAATCGCCGCGAGCACGTCGGCGTGGTGATGGCGGTGGCGCCGCCGGTACCAGTTGACGATGCCAAGCCCACGCTTGTTGATCAGCTCGCGCAGGCGCGGCGTCGGGATCGGCCCAAGATGCGGGTCGGACAGGTGCGCGAGCGCGAACATCGCGCCGTTATAGCGCGAGTCTCACGCGCTTCCGATCAATATCCCGGCGGCGAACACCAGCGCGCCACCGACCACGATCTGAAACGCG
>JAXDOA010000537.1:0-3720 GCA_034669125.1 Hyphomicrobiales bacterium | reverse complement strand
CCTCGAACACGCGCCGCTGCGGCGCATCCGCGGCAAGGAACGGCAGGTAGTGCACTTTTTCGACGCGCGGATGATCGCGCAGAAACTCGGCCACCACGCGGGCATTGCTGTTGCCGCGCTCCATGCGGACGCTAAGCGTTTCGAGCGAGCGGCCGATCATCCAGCTCGAATGCGGGTCGAGCTGCGTGCCGATGGCGCCGCGCAGCGCCTTGATCGGCTTCATGAACGTCTCAGCACCGAGCGCCGCGCCGGCGATCAGATCGGAGTGCCCGCCGACGTATTTGGTGAGCGAATAGACCGACACATCGGCGCCGAACGGGAGCGGGCGCTGGAAGACCGGCCCGAGCAGCGTGTTGTCGCAGACGATGATGGGGCGATGCTGCTGCCGCGCCGCGATGTCATCGGCGATCCGGCTCACCAGCTTGATATCGACCATCGTGTTGAGCGGATTGGAGGGCGTCTCGATCATGATCACCGACACGCGCCCTTTGGCCATGGCGGCCTCGCGCATCGTCGGCTCATCGACGCCATCCGCAAAGCCGACCGCGCCGACGCCGTAAGCCGTCATGGTGCGGGACACGAGCGTCTCGGTGCCGCCATAGAGCGGCTGCGAGTGCAGGATGACGTCGCCCGGCCGGGTGAAGGTAAGAATGGTCGTGGCGATCGCCGACATGCCGGACGAGAACAGGATGCAGGACTCGGCCTGCTCATAGGCGGCGAGGCGATCCTCGACGATCTCGCTGTTCGGATGGTTGAAGCGCGAATAGACGAGGCCGCGGCCTTCGCCTTGCGGCGGCTCGCGCCGTCCCGCCGTGTAGTCGAAGAAATCTCTGCCCTCCTCGGCCGAGCGGAACACGAACGTGGAGGTGAGAAATACCGGCGGCTTGACGGCGCCCTCGGACAGCAGCGGATCGTAGCCGTAGCCGAGCATCAGCGTTTCGGGGTGGAGCACGTGGTTCGCCAGCCGGAGCTTGTGGTAGCGGTCCGCTTTCATGGCCGGCCTCCAGAATCGATTTGCAAGGATGAGCGCTGCGCTGTCGCGCGGTTTATTCTCTACTCCTTTGCATGCGAAGCAAGCGCAGCTCGGATGAGCGACGCCCTATACCGACGGTGCGAAGCGTGTGAGGGAGACGATTTATCGAGGCGGCGAAGCGCGGGTCGCCGCCCTACGGCAGCTTGACCTGCGCGGCGTCGATCACCTTGCCCCAGCGGTCGATCTCTTCCGCAATGTACTGGCGCGTGCGCTCCGGTGAGCCGCCGAAAACCTCCGCCGACAGCTTCCTGAGGCGATCCTGCATCTCGGGCCGACGCAGCGCCTCATTCACGTCGCCGTTGATCTTGTCGACGATCGCCTTGGGCGTGTTCGGCGGCGCAACGATCGCATACCAGGCGACCGCCTCGAAGCCGGGCAATGTCTCGGCGAGCGTCGGTCCGTCGGGAAGCGACGGCATGCGCTTCGCCGAAGCCACGGCGAGCAGTTTCAGCTTGCCGTCCTCGACCAGCGGCAGTGAAACGCCGAGATTATCGAACATCAGATCGACGTCGCCGGCGAGCAGGCCCTGCAGCGCCGGCGCAGAACCGCGATACGGAATATGGCGCAGCTTCACGTTGGCCATGAGCTGGAACAGCTCCGCGGTCAGGTGCGACGTCGAGCCCGCGCCCTGCGTCGCGGCCGTCACCTTCTCGGGATTCTTGCGCATATAGTCGATCAGTTCGGCCACGTTCGCAGCCTTGATGGTGTTCGGGTTGACGATGAGAGCATTCGGCACGTGGGCCATCACGGCGATCGGCTCAAATTTTGCCGGGTCGAATCCGAGCTTCGGATAAAGGTTCTGATTGATCGCGAGCGGCGGCGGCGGCGAGGACATCAGCGTGTAGCCGTCGGGGGCTGCACGATACGCGTACTCCGCGCCGATGTTTCCCGCGGCCCCGGTCCGGTTCTCGATGACGACCGGCTGGCCCCATTTGCGCGACAGCCACTCTGCGACCAGACGCGGCACCACGTCCGCCGTCCCGCCGGCCGGAAACGGCACGATAATTTTCACCGTACGATCGGGATAGGTCTCGGCCTGCGCATGGGCGAGCGCGGACAAGCCCGGCAAGAGGATCAAGGCGATTGCCGCCCGGCCGACAAGCTGCCTGTCCGCGATGCGCATTCGACCTCCAAATTGCTTCCGCGAGCCTGCGCGTCTTTCATGGCACACCTGCTCCGATCCGTGTGAGGATAGAACAGCACGCGTTCAGTCGCCCACCAAAGGGAACCCGATGATGGCGCAGTCCCGGCCTCAAGTTGCGATCGTCGGAGGCGGTATCGGCGGCCTGTTCGCGGCGAATGCGCTGGTCGCGCACGGGGTCGGCGTCTCTGTGTACGAGCAGGCGCCCGCGCTCGGCGAGATCGGGGCCGGCGTATTCCTCACGCCGAACAGCGTGCGCCACTTGCAACGCGTCGGGCTCGAACCCGCGGTGGAGAAATTCGGCGCACGCGTCGGTCCGCAGTCGCGATACTTCCGCCACGACGGCGCGCCGATCGCACCCGTCCAGGTGACGGATTCGTCGGGCTGGAATGCGACGTTCGGGATGCACCGCGCCGATCTCGTCACACTGCTGGCCGATGCCTTGCCGAAGGGCGTGGTCAAATGCGGGCACCACTGTATCGGCGTCACGCAGACCGGCGGCACGGCTCGCGTCTCCTTCGCCGATGGCGCTACTGCCGATGCCGATGTCGTCATTGCGGCAGACGGCATTCATTCGGAGCTTCGTCCGTTCGTGTTTCCGCCCTCCCGCCCGGTATTTTCGGGCGGCATCGCATACCGTGGGCTGGTCCCTCACGAGCGCGTGCCACATTGGCCGACCGATCGCTGGCAAATGTGGCTTGGCACGGGAAAGCATTTTCTCGCGTTCCCGGTGCGCGCCGGAACGATCATCAACTATGTCGGCTTCGTGCCGGCGGACGAGGAGATGAAGGAGTCCTGGTCTGCGCCGGGCGATCCCGATGTTCTGCGGAGCGAATTCGCCGGCTGGGACCCGCGCATTGGGTCACTGCTGGGCGAAGTGCGCACCACATTCCGCTGGGCGCTATATGATCGCGAACCGTTGCCGACCTGGACCAACGAGAGGCTGACGCTGCTCGGCGATGCCGCACACCCGATGCTTCCCCACCTCGGACAGGGCGCCAACCAGTCGATCGAGGACGGCATCGCGCTCGCGACGATTCTCGCGCGCGCGGACGCATCGACCGTCCCCGCGGCACTTCTCGCCTACGAGGGATTGCGGCGCGAACGCGTCGCGCAGGTGCAGCGTGGCGCGCGCGAGAACGGAATGCGCTACGACTCCGCCTACCCGGACCTTGGGGTTCGCGATGCCGAAATCGCCGCACATGCGGCGTTCCGCCGAAAGCTGTACGATCACGATGTCGTACCACGGGCGCAGGCGTTGGCGGAGACGCTGATCTAGCGCACGCAGGCTCGTAGAATACAGCAGGTCACGGTCTAGAATGACCGCCGAGCACACCCCATGACCCACCCCCTCACCCACTCCGCCCGCGCCTTCAACCTCTCGGCCTCCTCCGAGAACAAGATCCACGACGATGCGACCGCGCAGCGGTTCGGCTTTCGCGGCGCGCTCGTGCCAGGCGTCGAGGTGTTCGCCTACATGGCACATGTGCCGGTCGCGCATTTCGGTCGCCAATGGCTCGAACGCGGCGCTGCCGAATGCCGCTTC
>JAXDOA010000536.1:0-4302 GCA_034669125.1 Hyphomicrobiales bacterium | reverse complement strand
TGGCGTAATACGCAACGAGATTCGCCACCATGAACATGCCCTTCTCGGCCATCAGTTTGGCGGTCGGCTCGTCGATCAGGTTGCCGTGCTCGATCACCCGCACGCCGCCGTTCGCGGCACGCTGCATCGCTGCCGGCGAATAGGCGTGCGCGCACACATAGCGGCCGAAGGCGTGCGCTTCCTGGACCGCCGCCGCGACCTCGGCCGGCGAGAACTGCAGGCTGTCGAGCGGGTCGTAGGGAGACGCAACGCCGCCCGACATCATGATCTTGATGTGGTCGGCACCCTGGCGCATCTGCTCGCGCACGGACTTCATGACCTCGGACACGCCGTCCGACTGCCGCATCCCGAACCGCATGGCGTCGCAGCAGTGGCAGCGTACACCGAAATCGGTGCGGCGGCGGGCATCGCTGTGGCCGCCGGTCGGCCCGATCGCGGCACCGGCGATAAACAGCCGCGGGCCCGGAATGTCGGCCTGCTCCAGTGCGGTCTTCATGCCCCAGTCGGCGCCACCGGTGTCGCGCACGGTGGTGAAGCCGCGATTGAGCATGGCGAGCATCAGCCGCGCGGCACGCGCCGTCATCAGCGTCAGCGGCACCGCTTCGAGAAAGCGGATGTTCACCTCGCTCAGCATCACGTGCACGTGGCTGTCGATCAGGCCGGGCATCAGCGTCCGCCTGCCGCAATCGATCGCCGCGGCACCGGCCGACTTGATCGGCTTGTCGGAGACCTCCCTGACGGTCTCGCCCTCGACCAGCAGCTCGAAGCCGCCCTGCAGCTCGCCGACTTCCGGCTCGAGCAACTGGAAATTCCGGAACAGAAATTGCGTCATTGTTGCCCTCCGCTACGTGAGCATAGGACAACGTCATGCGGAGCCGCACAAGCCACCCGCGATTGGCTTGAATGCGGCAGCCCTAGCACCCGCGGCAGATATTCATCGTGCGCCGTATCTGATTGTCGAAGGCGTCTTCGCGCGCCTGCCACTCTGGCGAGAACGGCAACACCTCTGCTTGCCGATGGGTCAGTGTTACGCGGGACGGAGGGGCGCGGCGTGGTGCCCGTTCGATGATCCCTGCCGCCGCGATGCGCGTGACGGCGATCTGCCCAACGTGCTGGCTCATTGCCCATTCGGGCAACGGCTTCGGCCCGCAGCCCGCCAACGCCAGGGCCATCAGCGCAAGAGTCACTACACGCACGTGCTCACTACCAGAAGTTGGTCCAGACGCAATGATGCACGCGATTGCCAGATTCCGCAAGGGAACACGGGGCGGGTAGCGCTTATTTTGCGTCGAGTGTGTCCTCGATCTCGGCGAGCGCCCGGCGCAGCTCGACCGCAAGCGGTCCGAGCCCGTCACGGCAGCGCCCGCGGTCGCCCGCCCGGCCGGCCTGCTCCAATGTCACCGCCGCGGCGCCGACGCTTTTCGCGCCGATCGCCTGCGCGGCACCTTTCAGGCGGTGCGACGCAGCCGCGACGGCCGCCAGATCGCCGAAGCGTGAGGCCGCGCTGATCTCGCGCTCGGCATCGATTGCCGTGTCGCGGAATTTCTCCAATAGCGACGCGATCGCGTCGCGGTCGTCGCCGAGCCAGCTTGAGAGCACGCTGCGGTCGATCGCGCCGGGCGTGCCGCCGCCGCCGTTCGCATGCTCGGCCGCCTCGTCGATTGCAAGCCAGCGCACCAGCGTGGCGCGCAGCCAGTCGATGTTCACCGGCTTCACCAGATAGGCGTCCATGCCGGCGGCGAGACAACGCTCCTCCTCGCCCTTCATGGCGTTCGCCGTCACGGCGACCACCGGAGTGCGCGAACCGCCGGGCCGCTCGGCTTCGATCGCCCGCAGCATGCGCGTCAATTCGTAGCCATCCATGCGCGGCATGTGGATGTCGGCGAGCACTGCCGCATACGGCTTCGTGCTCCAGGCTTCGAGCGCCTCCACGCCATCCACTGCGGTGTCGGCCTCCACACCCAACAGTTCAAGCTGACGCACCAGCACTTCCAGATTCACCGGATGATCGTCGACCACCAGCACGACCGGCCGCTCGCCGCTACGCGGCAGCGGCAGCGCGCGTCCGGCATGGCTCGCCGCCGAGTGTTGGGTCGCAGTAAAGAGCGCATCCTTTGGAGCCGCGTCGAACACCAGGCGCACGAAAAATGTCGAGCCCTTGCCCGGCTCGCTCTGCGCCGAGATGTCCCCCTCCATCAGGCTCGCGAGCCGCCGCACGATCGAGAGGCCGAGCCCGGTGCCGCCAAAGCGGCGCGTCGTCGAGGAGTCCGCCTGCGCGAACGGCTGAAACAGCCGCCGCCGCTGCTCCTCGTCGATGCCGATGCCTGTGTCTTCCACCGCAATCATCACCTGCGTGCGCCCGCCGCCGAGCGGCGCGGTGCTGGCGCGCACCGTGATGCGGCCGCGTTCGGTGAATTTGAGCGCATTGCCGAGCAGATTGAACAGGATCTGGCGCACGCGGGTCGCATCCCCGATCAGCGTGTCGTCCGATCCGGGCTCGACCGCGCCGCTCAGGATCAACCCTTTCGCGACGGCCTGCGCCTGGAACGTGCTGAGCACGCCGTCGATCAGCCCGGACAGCGAAAACGGCGCCGCCTCCAGTTCGAGCCGGCCCGCCTCGATCTTGGAGAAGTCGAGCACGTCGTCGATGATCCGCAGCAGCGCCTGCGCGGAATCGCGCATCGTCGCGACCGTGCGCTGCTGGCTGGCGTTGAGCCCCTGCCGGTCGAGCACCTCCATCATCCCGAGCACGCCATTCATGGGGGTGCGGATCTCGTGGCTCATGGTGGCGAGGAAGGTGGACTTGGCCTGATTGGCAGCTTCGGCTTCAGCGCGTTCGCGTTCCGCTTCGGCAAGCGCCATCTCAGCCGCGTCCTTGGCGTCCGCGTGAGCCTGTTCGCGCTCCTTCAATTCGGTGATGTCGCGGAACACGCCAAGAAGACTGCCGTCGGGGAGCGGACTGAAGGTGAACTCGATGAAGTGGCCACTCTTGGTCTGCCGCTCGTAGCGCGCACCGCCGGGCGCGAACAGCACCCGCACCCGTTCATCGACCACCTTCGCGACATCGTCGACCGGGCCAAAGTCGCCGCGCTCGACCTGGAAGCGGACGATGTCGCGAACGTCAGTGCCAGGCTTCCCGATCTCCGGCGGCATCAAAACGAACCGGCTGTACTGCGCATTTCCAAAACGCCAGCGCCCCTCCTTGTCCAACAGCAGGATGCCGTCATGCATATTCTCGAGCACCAGCCGCATGTCCTCGCGCGTCGCCTCGATCTCGGCGCGCGCGGCAGCAAGTTCCTCCTCGCGTCTCTTCTCTTCGGTGATGTCGCTGGTGGCGCCGACCATGCGGATCGCATGGCCGTCAGGCCCGCGTTGCACGATGCCGCTCTGGCGCGCCCAGTGCCAGGTGTTCTCGTTGGTCAGATAACGGTATTCGATCAGGAGATGCGGGGTCGCGCCCTTGAGATGATCGATGATCGACTTGCGATACTGCTCGATGTCGTCGGGATGAATGCGCTGACCGGATTCTTCCGGCGTGAGCACCTGGTCGTCCGTCATGCCATAAATGGCGCGCAACAGCGGCGAGTAATAGACCGTGTTGTTGACGATATCCCAGTCGTAGACGCCGTGATCGATCGACTCCAACGCGAGCGCGTAGCGCTCCTCGTCCTCCGCACGGACGCGTGCCGTCACGCCGCGCGCGGCGGCGCGCTCGCCGCTTCCTCGCTCAGCCGATCCAGGTTTTGGCGGTAGGTCTGGTTTTCTTGTCGTTGCCATTCGCTGCCCGCCCGTATTGTGGGGCTTGGCTGTATCGTTGGCGTATCGCGACGCGACGAATTTGTATCGTCTGTATCGCGAACGCGGACGCAAGCGCGCGTTGCATCGCGTGCGCACTGGCAGTCTGGATTGGAAGGTTGGTCCCCTGTTCCGGCAGGCGGCTACGTGTCGCCGGCAACCGCCGCATCGAGCAGCTTGCGGCACTCCTGCAGCTCGCGCAGCGTATCCTTGAGCTTGCGCACGCCCTCGGGAGGCAGCGAAGGCACACCAAGTGCCTCGCTGATGCGCGGCGCCAACGGCGACGGCAAGATCGCGGCCTCGGTATCGGTACGGCGGCTTTCGGCAAGGCGCTCCTCGTCGGGACCGCTGCTCAGAAAGGACGGCAACAGCCCGAACAGGCGGCGATGCGCCGGGTCGGTTTCGCCGCGCCGGGCGCCGGGAAGCGGCCGGGCCGGCGCCGCTTCGACGACCTCTACTTCCTCGATTTCCGCCGCGCGCGCGGGCTGCGGGGCACCGGCCTTCCAG
>JAXDOA010000535.1:0-10129 GCA_034669125.1 Hyphomicrobiales bacterium | reverse complement strand
CTCGAATGGGTGAGGGGTTCGTGAGGGCGCAATAATGGCAACGCCGCTTGCGGCTACATTGCCCGCGCAGTGTCTTCAAACCCCGTGTAATCCATCGTCAATTCCTCGCCCGCCGCGATATCGCGCAGCGCGACGTCGAGCCCATACGGGTCCTGCGCGTAATCGGTCGCGATGTTCGGCGTATCGGAGTGATTGACGAAGCGCGCATCGTCGAAGCACAGGACGATCCGCTGCACGTTGCGGTCGAGATAGCCGTAGCGCGAGAAAAACTCCCGCACATGCGCGGGCAGCGTCGGCACGATGTCCGGGCTGAACTCCATGTCGAGTCCCTTGGCAAAGCGCCACACGGCCGCGCCCTTCGCGATCGGCTCAGCCGCAAACACGCCGATGCCGTGGATCGTGCTTGGGCCTATCCGCGTCGGAACGAGCAGCATGGTCTCACTCCGCCGTCAGTGTCGGATCCAGCGTGCGCGCAAGCCGCTTCGCCTCAGCCACCAGCGCGACATTAAGCGGCGTCATCGGCTCGCGCGACGGCACCACCAGGCCGATGGTGTGCACCGCTTCGGGTTCCGTGATCGGGATTGCGCGGATCGTTTCCGTCAGCCCCAGCGTCTCGGCGAGCTTGGCGGGCATCACGCTCGCCCAGCTGCCGGTCCGCACATGGGCGAACAGCACGATCATCGAATTGGATTCGAGCGTCGGCTGCGGATTGCCGCCCGCGCTGCGCAGCAGCCCTTCGATGATGCGGCGGTTCTGCATGTTCGGCGTCAGCAGGCAAAGCGGCACCTGCGCGACTTCCGCCCATGTGACGCTGTCGCGATCGCCGAGCGGCGCGTCCGACGACGTGACGAGGCGGTAGCGCTCGCGATAGAGCGGCACGGCGGACACGCGGCCGAGCGGCTCGTTGTCGAGATAGGTCACGCCGGCGTCGATCTCGAGATTTTCCAGTTGATGCAGCACCTCGATCGAGGTGGACGACTGAATCGTGAACCGCACATTGGGATGGCGCTGGCGGAACGGCGTGGTGAGGCTCGCGATCATTGCGAGCGCGGTCGGGATCGCGGCAATGCGCAGGCGGCCGGTGAGGCCATGGCGCAACGCGTTGACTTCTGCACGCATGGCGCGGGTGTCGCCGACAATCCGGCGCGCCCAGTCCAGCACCTTCTCGCCCTCCGGCGTGAAGCTCTGGAAGCGCGAGCCGCGATTGACCAGCAGCACGCCCATCTGCTCTTCGATCTGCTTCACGCCGGCCGACAGCGTCGGCTGGGTGACGCCACAGGCCTCGGCGGCACGGCCGAAATGGCGCTCGCGAGCTAGCGCCAGCAGGAATTCGAGCTTGTCGATCAAAGTGTTAGCCTTTGCCAGCCGCGCCCTCGCGGCGTAACATCAGGCCACAGCGCGATAGAGAACTCCAATCAATCGATGGTGATTGGAGGATTGTTTTTGATCGACCGATTTAGTCTTGTCCCACCTGAGAGCCAAGGAATTTCAATGAACGCGCCTGTTATTCCGCCCGGGACCAATGGCGCCGGCCGCAAGCGCCGCCCCCACAAGACGCCGAAGGGGCGTCAGGTCGATCCGGCGGCGCTTGATGAAATCCAGGCGCTCCTTGGTGACAAGCCGCGCCGGCGCGATCTGCTGATCGAACATCTGCATCTCATCCAGGACCGCTATGGCTATCTCTCGGCCGCGCATCTGGCCGCGCTCGCCGCCGAGATGAAGCTCGCGCTCACCGAGGTGTACGAGGTCGCGACCTTTTACGCGCACTTCGATGTCGTGAAGGAAGACGAAACCCCGCCACCGCCGGTCACCGTGCGCGTGTGCGACTCGCTCTCCTGCGCGATGGCGGGTGCGGAGCATCTGCTTGAGATGCTGCCAGCGAAGCTCGGCGCAAATGTACGCGTTGTGCGCGCGCCATGCATGGGCGCCTGCGACCGTGCGCCGGTGTGTGCGGTCGGCCACGTGCAGGTGATGAACGCGACGGAAACGAGTGTGGCAACAGCCGCCGCTGTGCCGCCGCACGCCCATGCCTGGAAGCAGCATGTCGATCTCGAGCACTACATGGCGGACGGCGGCTATCGCGTGCTCGGCGAAGCGTTCGCCGGAAAGCGCACGCGCGATGACTTGATCAAGATCGTCAGCGATGCCGGCCTGCGCGGCCTCGGCGGCGCGGGCTTCCCGACGGGACGCAAGTGGTCGCTGGTGCGCGGCGAGCCGGGTCCACGGCTGATGGCGGTGAACGGCGACGAGGGCGAGCCCGGCACGTTCAAGGATCGCTTCTATCTTGAGAAGGACCCGCACCGCTTCCTCGAAGGCATGCTGCTCGCCGCCTGGGTGGTGGAGGCGGAGGCCGTCTACATCTACCTGCGCGACGAATATCCCGAGATCGCGCTCATGCTCGAAGACGAGATCGCGCGCGTCGAGAACGCGGGGTTGGCCAAGCACACCAAGCTGCATCTGCGCCGCGGCGCCGGCGCCTACATCTGCGGCGAAGAGTCCGCGATGATCGAGTCGATCGAGGGCAAGCGCGGGCTGCCGCGTCATCGCCCGCCTTATGTGGCGCAAGTCGGCCTGTTCGGCCGCCCGACGCTCGAACAGAACGTCGAGACGCTGTACTGGGTGCGCGACATCGTCGAGAAGGGCGCCGAGTGGGTCACCACTCAAGGACGGCGCGAGCGCAAGGGCTTTCGTTCCTTCTCGGTGTCGGGCCGCGTGAAGAAGCCGGGCGTGGTGCTGGCGCCCGCCGGCGTTTCCGCGCGAGAGCTCATCGAGGAGTACTGCGGCGGCATGACCGACGGCCACACGTTCAAGGGCTATCTGCCCGGCGGCGCCTCGGGTGGCATCCTGCCCGCCTCAATGGCGGACGAGCCTTTGGACTTCGGCACGCTGGAAAAATACGGCTGCTTCGTCGGCTCGCATGCGGTTGTGATCCTGTCCGAGGCGGACGACATGAAGGCCGTGGCGCTCAACCTGATGCGCTTCTTCGAGGACGAAAGCTGCGGCCAGTGCACGCCCTGCCGCGCCGGAACCGAGAAAGCCGTCAAGCTGATGGCAACCGGGCCGTGGGATGAGGCGTTGTTGACCGAGCTGTCCGCCGCGATGCGCGATGCCTCGATCTGCGGGCTCGGCCAAGCGGCGCCCAATCCGCTGACCTGCGTGTTCAAGTATTTCCGCGACGATCTGAGAAAGCCCTTAGGGGCATGGTGACGTCATGAGCAAGACAAACGGATCAACGCCCGTGGGCTATGGCCACGACGCCAAGGGCGCGGCCGGCGGCACGACCAAGGGCGAAGGCAAGCCGCACGTCGCGCACACCGCGCCCGCAGACAAGGTATCGGGCGAAGGCCAGGGGCCGAAGACCATCACGTTCACGCTCGACGGCGAAGAGGTTCACGCGCGCGACGGCGAGACCATCTGGCAGGTGGCGAAGCGCCAGGGCACCGACATCCCGCATCTTTGCTATACGCCCGAGCCCGGCTACCGCCCGGACGGCAACTGCCGCGCCTGCATGGTCGAGATCGACGGCGAGCGCGTGCTCGCCGCCTCGTGCATCCGCACGCCGACCGCCGGCATGAAGGTGAAGAGCCAGTCTGACCGCGCCAGGACGGCGCGCAAGATGGTGTTCGAGCTGTTGATCGCGGACCAGCCCGACCGCAACACGCAAGCGCACGATCCGGCGTCGAAATTCTGGAACTGGGCCGACCGTATCGAGATCGCATCGAGCCGCCTGCCCGCGCGTGAAAAGGATCCTGCGCCGGACCGCAGCCACGTCGCGATGGCGGTCAATCTCGATGCTTGCATTCAGTGCAATCTGTGCGTCCGCGCGTGCCGCGAAGTGCAGGTCAACGACGTGATCGGCATGGCAGGCCGCGGCCACCACGAACACATCGTGTTCGACTTCGACGACCCGATGGGCGCCTCGACCTGCGTTGCCTGCGGCGAATGCGTGCAGGCCTGCCCGACCGGCGCGCTGATGCCAGCGACGCTGGTGGACAAGGACAACGTCCGCACCGCGGCGCATTTCCCCGACCGGCAGGTGAACAGCGTGTGCCCCTATTGCGGCGTTGGCTGCCAGCTCACCTACAACATCAAGGATGACAAGCTGCTTTATGTCACCGGCAAGGACGGTCCGGCGAACCAGAACCGGCTGTGCGTGAAGGGCCGCTTTGGCTTCGACTATGTGAGCAATCCGCAGCGCCTCACCCAGCCGATGGTGCGCAAGGACGGCGTGCCGAAAGCCGCCGACGATCTGGTCGATCCCGCGAACCCGTGGACGCACTTCCGCCCCGCCACCTGGGACGAGGCGATGGAGCGCGCCGCATCCGGCCTCGTGAAAATCCGCGACCGCGACGGCCCGCAGGCGCTCGCGGGCTTCGGCTCCGCCAAAGGCTCGAACGAAGAGGCGTACCTGTTCCAGAAGCTGGTGCGCACCGGCTTCGGCACCAACAATGTCGATCACTGCACGCGCCTCTGCCACGCGTCGTCGGTGGCGGCGCTGCTCGAAGGCGTCGGCTCGGCCGCCGTCACGGCGACCTTCAACGAGTGCAAGAACTCCGACGTTATCATCGTGATCGGCGCGAACCCGACCGAGAACCATCCCGTCGCCGCGACCTTCTTCAAGCAGGCGGCCAAGCGCGGCGCCAAGCTGATCGTGATGGATCCGCGCGGGCAGGCCTTGAAGCGCCACGCCTGGCAGATGATGCAATTCAAGAACGGCACCGACGTCGCGATGCTCAACGGCATCCTCAATGTCATCATCGGCGAGAAGCTCTACGACCAGCAATACGTCCAGACTTACACGGAAGACTTCGACAAGCTCGCCGAAAGCGTGAAGCCGTTCACACCCGAGGAGATGTCGCCGATCTGCGGCATCGCGCCGGACGTGCTGCGCAACGTCGCGCGCACCTTCGCGCGCGCCGAGTCGGCGATCATCTTCTGGGGCATGGGCGTGTCGCAGCACACCCACGGCACCGACAATGCGCGCTGTCTCATTGCGCTGTCGCTGATCTGCGGGCAGATCGGCCGACCGGGGACCGGGCTGCATCCGCTGCGCGGGCAGAACAACGTGCAGGGCGCCTCCGACGCCGGACTCATTCCGATGTTCTTCCCCGACTACAAGTCGGTGGAGAACGCGGAAATCCGCGGCAAATATGAAGCCGCATGGGGCGTAAAGCTCGATCCCAAGCGCGGCAAGACCGTGGTCGAGATCATGGACGCCGTGCATACCGACGAGATCAAGGGCATGTACATCATGGGCGAGAACCCCGCGATGTCCGACCCGGACCTCAACCACGCGCGCGGCGCGCTCGCGCATCTCGAACATCTCGTGGTGCAGGACATCTTCCTGACCGAGACGTGCTCGTATGCCGACGTGATCCTCCCCGCGAGCGCATGGCCCGAGAAGGACGGCACCGTCACCAACACCAACCGCCAGGTGCAGATGGGCCGGCAGGCGCTGCCGCTGCCAGGCGAGGCGCGGCAGGACCTGTGGATCATCCAGGATCTCGCCAAGCGCATCGGCTGCAACTGGCACTACGACCACGTCTCGGAAGTGTTCACCGAGATGGCCTCGATGATGCCCGCGCTCGACAATATCACCTGGGAGCGCGTCGCGCGCGAGGATCACGTCACCTATCCCGTCGACGGGCCGGACGTGCCGGGCCGCGACGTGGTGTTCGACACCGGCATCCCGCGTCCGAACGGGCTCGCGAAGCTGGTCGCCACCAAATACACCGCGCCCGACGAGATGCCGGACGCCGAGTATCCGTTCATCCTCACCACCGGCCGCCAGCTCGAGCATTGGCACACCGGCGCGATGACGCGGCGCGCGAGCGTGCTCGATGCGCTGGAGCCGGGCCCGGTCGCTGGTCTGTCGCGCGGCACCTTGGCCAAGCTCGGCGTCGCGCCGGGCGATCCTGTGCGCGTCGCGACGCGGCGCGGCGTGGTGGAGCTTGCCGCCCGGCTCGACGATGCCGTGCCGGACGGCGTGGTGTTCATCCCGTTCGCCTACGTGGAGGCGGCGGCCAACCTGCTCACCAATCCGAAGCTCGATCCGTTCGGAAAAATCCCCGAATTCAAATTCTGCGCCGCCAAGGTGGAGCGGGTCGAGCCGGTGCGCGAGGCGGCGAAATAATTTGCCGCCCGCGCCCAGCCTTTAGAAGATGTAGCAAAGCGACGCCGGGGTATCGATGTGGACGGTCGCGCCGCGCACGCCCGCCCACATACCCTCGATTTTCTGCGGCTTCATCGTCAGTCCAACGCCGACGACCAACGTGGTGGGCAGGCGACGGAAGGCCTCGGCCTTTTTGTAGGTGAAGCTTGCAATCATCGGCAGGGCCTTGCCGTCGACCGCGATGCCGAAATACGCGCCGATGGAATCGGTCGACCCCTCCGTCAGGTAGGGATTCGGCACATTCAAGATGATGATCGCTTCGGTCTGAACACCCTCGGGTAACGTGAGTTCCAGTCCCGGTATGGGTATGAGGTTGGGTGAATTGGTCTGGTGGGTGGCGCTGGTCTGTGCGTAGGTCGAGGCCATGAGGTTCTCCCTAAAATGATACCTTTCGAAAATAACAACAAAAAGTTGATTACGCTAGGTCGATTCCGCGTCTGCTTCGGCACTGTCACGGTCACCTCGATCGCCGCGTAGTACGCTGCGAGATCAGCGACATCCCGGTCGCCGAGCGGCTGCACGAGGATCGACATCATGTCGTTCTTGCGCTCGCCTTTGCGGAAGGCGTTGAGCCCCTTGGAGTGGGCAAAGCGTGCCCACCACACCGCCAATCGACGACCGGAAGTTCGCGTGGGCACGGCGCGTGACCGCGCCTTTGCCAACCCAGAAACGATCGTTACTCAGCGCAGCCGCGAGAGATAATGCGAGAGGTCGACGATGTCGGCATCGGTGATGGGCCGGATCACTTCGTCCATCGTGGCGTCGTAGCCGGGCCGCTGTGCCGCCTTGTAGTCGCGCAGCGATTTCAGCAGATAGTCCTCGCGTTGCGCGGCGAGCCGCGGCATCTGCTCGCGGCCGGAAAAATCCGGGTTATGGCAGGAGCCGCAATGGTTCTTGGCGATGATACCTTGCGCGCGCGCCGCGACCGCCGGATCGGGCGGATCGCCCGCGGCCTTGGGCGGCGGGAGCTTTGAAAAATACTGCGAAAATTTGCGCAAGTCGTCGTCGGTCATATCCTTGGCAAGGTCATTCATGATCTCGACCTTGCGCGTTCCCTGGCGGAACAGGAAGAGCTGGATCAGCGTGAAATCGGCCGGCATTCCGGCCAGCGACGGCACTTCGCTGGTTTCGGAAACTCCCTTCTCGCCATGACACGCAAGGCACGTGGCGAGCTTTTCGTCATAGGTCAGGGCGTGCGCGGTGCCGGCGAGCGCGCACATGACCAAGGCTGTAGCGATGCTTTTCATGACTGCTCCATTGGTGTCCCGGGCGCAATGCAGCACGAAGTGCTGCTTTGCCGACCCGGGACCGCCAAGGACTCCGGAATTTGTGCGGTCCCGCATCTGCGATGCACCGCTTGCGCGCTGCATCGCGTGCGGGACACAGCGACGCGTTACTTCGCGGCGGCGCTTTTCGGGTTGCCGTAGGTCACACGCCAGACCGCGCCGTTGAAGTCATCCGAGATCAGCATCGAGCCGTCCTTGAGGAACACCATGTCGACCGGGCGGCCGATGTAGTTGTTGTCCTCGCCCAGGAAGCCGGTGATGAAGGGCTCGATGTTCTTCACGGTGCCGTCCTTGTTCAGGTGCACCACGACGATGTCGCCCCCTTGCTTCTTGGTGCGATTCCACGAGCCATGACGCGCCACGAAGAGCGCATTCTTGTATTTGGCCGGGAACTTGTCGCCCGAATAGAAGCGCGCGCCGAGCACCGCGGTATGCGCTCCCATCTTGGCGACCGGCTTCTCGAACTCGTCACACGAGCGGCCCCAGCCGAGCTCCGGATCGAGGAAGTCGCCCTGGTGGCAGAACGGGTTGCCGAAATGCAGACCGACCTTGGTGATGCGGTTCAGCTCGTCCTCCGGGTGATCTTCCGAGACCCAGTCGCGGCTGTTGTCGGTGAAGTAGAGCTCCTTCGACACCGGATGCCAGTCGAACCCGACCGTGTTGCGGATGCCGCGCGCGACGACCTCCGCGCCGCTGCCGTCGAGATTGATGCGGCGCATCTGCGCATGCGTGTCGGGCGCCGGGCAGCTGTTGCAGGGCAGGCCGATCGGAATGTAGAGCTTGTTGTCCGGCCCGATGCCGATGAACTTCCAGCCGTGCGCCTCGTCCTTCGGCAGGTCGGAATAGATCTCGACCGGCTTCGGGCTCTTGTCGAGATTGTCCTCGACGTTCTCGATCTTGGAGATTTTCGACAGCTCGCCGATGTAGAGCGTGCCGTCCTTGATGGCGAGGCCGTTCGGCCGATAGAGGCCGGAGACCAGCACCTTCACGTCGCGCTTGCCGTCCTTCTCGGTGATGTAGTGGACCTTGTCCTGCAGGCGGCTGCCGACGAACACGGTGCCCTTGTCGCCCTGGCGCATCGAGCGCGCGTTCGGCACGTTGCCGGCATAGAGCTCGATGTTGAAGCCCTTTTGCAGCTTCAGCTTGCCGGGAACGGTGGCGAGCTTTTCGGCCGTCGCCGGGATCGGCGGCGGCGCGACCGGCGCAAGCTTCATGGCGCCTTCGGTGCTCGGACGCCCGATCAGCGGCGAGCCGGGCGGCAGCGGCGCCGGGGCGGCGGCGGCCGGTGCGGCGGCGGGCGCCGGTTGCTGTTGGGCTGCGGCCGGATACGCGATTGCAAGGGTGCCAAGCGTGCCGGCAAGCAACAGCACTCGGCGGGTCGATAGCCGGAATGTCATCTGAATCCTCCCTAACGCCGCGGCCCCTTGGTTCCGCGTCACACCGTCATGGCCTGAGCCTCGGCAACTGACTGGCGCGACGGGATTGGAGCCCGGTCGGACGCGAGTTTCCGACTTTTGCAAAGCGAGTGCAATCGGTCCCGAGGCCTGCTGGCCAAGGCAGGGGATTGTGCGATAAACCCCATGAAACCTTCATCATCGCGAAATCTTGTCGAGGAGCGCGCCATGCCCGAAGCTTTCATTTGCGACGCCGTGCGCACGCCGATCGGCCGTTATGCGGGCGCGCTCGCCAAGGTGCGCACCGACGACCTGGCGGCGGTGCCGCTGAAAGCCCTGATGGCGCGCAATCCCAAGGTCGACTGGACGAAGCTCGACGAGGTCTATTTCGGCTGCGCCAACCAGGCCGGCGAGGACAACCGCAACGTCGCCCGCATGGCGCTGCTGCTGGCGGGGCTGCCCGACAATGTGCCGGGCGTGACGCTGAACCGGCTGTGCGCCTCCGGCCTGAATGCGGTCGGCGCGGCCGCGCAAGCGATCCGCGCGGGCGATATCGATTTCGCCATCGCGGGCGGGGTCGAGTCGATGACCCGCGCGCCGTTCGTGCAGGGCAAGGCCAGCGAGGCCTTCTCGCGCGCGGCAGAGATCTACGACACCACCATCGGCTGGCGCTTCATCAATCCGCTGATGAAGAAGCAGTACGGCGTCGATGCGATGCCGGAGACCGGCGAGAACGTCGCCGAGGAGTTTCAAGTGAAGCGCGCCGACCAGGACATGTTCGCCTGGCGCTCGCAGCAGCGCGCCGGCAAGGCGATCGCGGCGGGTTACTTCGCCGAGGAGATCGTGCCGGTCGAGATCGCCGGCAAGGTGCCGGTGAAAGTCGACGCCGACGAGCATCCGCGTCCCGAAACGACGCTGGAAAACCTCGCCAAGCTCAAAACGCCATTCCGCGATCCCGGCACCGTAACGGCCGGCAACGCCTCTGGGGTCAACGATGGGGCGGCCGCCATGATCGTCGCGTCGGAAGCGGCCGTGAAAGCGCATGGCCTCACCCCCCGCGCGCGCATCACCGGCATGGCGTCGGCCGGCGTACCGCCGCGCATCATGGGGATCGGCCCGGTGCCGTCCACCCGCAAACTGATGGAGCGGCTGGGGTTGCGGATCGGCGACTTCGACGTGATCGAGCTCAACGAAGCGTTCGCCTCGCAGGGCCTCGCGGTCATGCGCCAGCTTGGGCTGCCGGACGACGCCGAGCACGTCAACCCGAACGGTGGCGC
>JAXDOA010000534.1:0-15955 GCA_034669125.1 Hyphomicrobiales bacterium | reverse complement strand
GGCGGATTACGCTGCGCTAATCCGCCTTACGGGTGTTGAACAAATGATTGTAGGATCCGAAGTGTATGGCAAAGTTAAGAATCAATAAGCTTGACGCGGCGCGTCGGCAATTGGACGCCGCGATCCGATTCACATTTCTGAATGAAGACCCCGTTGCCATTCATTCTGTTGTTGCTGCTGGCTATAGAGTTGTAAGGGACATCTGCGAGCGGCGCGGCAACATCGAAAGCTATCTCAGGTTTACGGATTGGATTGCAGCGGGGTACGAATCCAAATTCTGGAGTTTGATGAATGCATCAGCAAATTTCATCAAGCATGCGAACAACGATCCAGACCATTCACGATTTTGATGACGAACAGTCTGATTTCATGATCCTGAGCGCTTCAAAATGGTACGGCGATTTGGGGAACGCACGCTCGAAGGAAATGAATGTTTTCGCGATGTGGTGGTCTGTGCAGAATCCCAAGGCGCTGACGCCGGAGTATCTGTTGCAAATTGAGCGTGCTGGCTACGGCGATCAGTTCAAGGTGATCAAGGACTCGATGAGTGAGTTCAATCGCGCGGATCGACTCAAGGCCGGTCTTGTGATGTTGGATCCCACAGCAAAGATTGAGTTCTAGCAAAGCGTTGAGGCACGAGATACTGCCATGCGGCACGAAAGCGTAGGCGGGCTAAGGTGCGAAGCGCCGAGCCCACACGATAAACTATATCTGATGGTGGGCTTCGCTGCGCTCAGCCCACCCCACGGTCACTATGAAAAATGCCCGTGCTTCGCCAGGCTGGATTCAATTTCGCCGGCCAATCCCGGATGCGCGGCAATCGCCTTGTTCGTCAACCCGACGCCGATCGCATCAATCGCAGCGGCGATACTCAACGCAAAGTCCCTGTATTCATCCGCGCTGCAGCGCTGCTTGAGTACCGGAAGCAAAGTTTGCAGCTGAGCACTGCTGCTAAATGCGGTTCGGACCACTTGGCGGGCTAATTCAATGTCCATTGTCGATCTCGCTCTTACAAGTTTCTACCGAGGCAAGCGTTCATGCATTTATGGAAATCCCATGTATTGCGATCGCTGCCGGGACTTCGCGGCCGTTCCAGCGCGTAGGATGGGTTGAGCGTAGCGAAACCCATCACGCCGAGCCAATCGAGCCATCGTGGTGGGCTTCGCTTCGCTCTGCCCACCCTACGGCAGCTATTATGGGATGAAATAGGTCGTCCTAGGACTTGACTTTCATCCCAGTACGCGCCTATCTTGCGCCACCTCGTCCGCTGAGGGGCGCTCTCATGAGGCGTCGTGATGGCGGGACGAACCAAGGGAGGCGCCGGAGATGCGGCGCATAACCCCTACGGTGGCGGGCGCCCGGTAATTCCGGGCCTTCGCCGGTGCGGCGCCCGCGGGCGCGGTTCGCAGCCGCGCACTCGGGCTGCGTCGGGGCTCCGCCCGGAGGCACTACGGCCTCCTGCCAGGAGCTGGCTGACGACCGGCGGGCACGTTTGCGCCGCCGCTCGAAAGCGCGGCCCGGCGCAGCAAGGAAAACGCCGCGATGGAGCGCCGGAAGGCGCGCCGGCCCCCGTATGGGCCGGTTGTCTCCGGCCGAATTTCCGGAGACAGGCTCGACCGCGAGGCGGGCCACCGGGCGCGTCCGTCAACCGCGCCAGCGCCGTCCAGCGCTCCATTCCCCTCACTTTTTTAGGGGGCGACGAACCAAGGCGCAGCCCGCGCGCCACGACAAGCGGGCGGCGCAGCGTTGGCTGTTTGACAATTGAATCGGATGACCGGGCATCGCGAGCGACGGATGTGCGGGTGGCATGCGCCGCTTCCTCTCTCCCCGTGTGGGAGGGTCGCCGAACCGGCGCTTGGATCGAGGAGGGCGGGAGAGGGGCTCCAGAGCTCGAGCGAGCTATGCGGCGAGGCGCTGCTTGTTCATGCGAACGGTAATGATCGCACCGTCCGGCGACCAGTCCCGCTCAATCGACCCGCTGAGCCGGGCGGCAAGGACACGGCCCACCATCGCGGAGCCGTAGCCACTCGCCGATGTCGGTGCCGCAACGGTCGGACCTCCTCGCTCGGTCCATACCATCGTTATTTCATCGTCGGCATCGGTGCAGGAGACGTCTAGCGTGCCGGTCTCGGATGACAGAGCGCCGTATTTGAGTGAGTTGGTCGCGAGTTCGTGCAGCACGAGCGCAAGAGTATTCGCCGTACTCTCGCCGACACCCATGCGTGGCACAGAGACGCGAACACGCCCGCTGAACGCTCCCATGTCGTCATACGGCGCGAGCAAGACGGCAATCAGATCGCCGAGCAGCGCCGCCTTGCCCTGCTCGCCCGGAATAGGGCGGATAAGATCGTGGGCGCGTCCCAGCGCTGTCAGCCGCTGGGTCAGCTGACGGGCCATATCCTCGGTCGTTTTTGCGGAGCGCGAGGTTATTGCCGTGAGCCCGGAGGCAATCGCCAACAGGTTCTTGACCCGATGGCTCATTTCTCCCGCCAGCAGTTCGTTGCCCTCTTCGGCCTGCTTGCGCCCGGTGACGTCAATGAAGATGCCGAACATGACGCGGCCGACCATGCCGACATCTTCGCCCTGGCCGCGCGCTGAAATCCAGCGAATGGCGTCCCCGACCATGATGCGGAAGTCGATCTCGTATGTACCTGAGATCGCGCGGGTGGCGGAGAACGCCGCCCTCACACGATCGCGGTCTGCCGGATGGATGTGCGCGGACAAATCCTCGAACGTCACAAACTCGCTGACCGGGACACCCCAGAGACGATAGCCGCTCTCGTCCATCGTCAGCTTGTCGTTATCGACGTTCCACGACCAGAGCGCGACCCCCGCAGCCTCAATGGCGAGGCGCAAGTTGCCGGCGCCCCAGATCGGTGGCTTGGTTTGCTGTTCTAACAAGACGTAAATTCCCCAAAGCCAACGGCGCGGCATCCATAAGGTTCCATAACCGCGCCCGTCGATTGACCATCCTCTCCGGACGCGCTTGATAGGCCGCAAACACGTCCGCCAGAAAAAGCCCCGGGAGGAACCCATGCTCACACGCCGCACACTCCTCACCACGCTCGCCGCAGCCCCGCTCGTGGCGCTGCCGCGCGCCGCATTCGCGGCCTATCCGGACCGGCCGATCCGGCTGATCGTGCCGTTCGCGGCGGGCGGCAATGCCGACCTCGTCGGGCGCCTGGTAGGCGAGTTCATGGCGCAGACGCTCGGGCAGCCGATCGTCATCGACAACCGGAGCGGCGCGGGCGGCAGCCTCGGCGCCGATATGGCCGCCAAGGCCGCGCCGGATGGTTACACGCTGTTCCTTGGCTCGAACGGCCCGCTCACCGTGAACCCGTTCGTTCAGGCAAAGCTCAACTACGATCCACTCAAGGACTTCGTGCCCGTCGGGCTCGCGAACCTCGCGCCGCATTGCCTCGCGGTGAATGCCGACGTGAAGGCCAGGACCATCCCGGAATTCATCGCGCTGTCGAAAGCGACGCCCGCCAGTCTCGGCACGTCCGGCGCCGGCTCGGCCTCGCACATGACGCTGGCGCGCTTCGCCGCGGCGACCGGCGCCACCATCACGCACGTGCCCTATCGCGGCGGCGGGAATATCGTGCCCGACCTGCTGGCGGGCAACATTACCGGCACGGTGACCGAACTTTCGACCGTGCTGCCGCAGATCAGCGGCGGGAAGGTCCGCGTGCTCGGCGTCGCGTGGAATGCGCGCTCGCCGCAGCTGTCCGACGTGCCGACGATGATCGAGCAGGGCGTGAAAGACTTCACCGCCGCGAGCTATGTGGGCGTCCTGGTGCCGGCCGGCACGCCGGCCGAGATCGTCAAGTCGCTCGAGGCGGCGCTGAAGAAGGCGCTGAACGAGAAGACTCTGCAGGACAAGATGCTCGCGACCGGCGCCGAGCTGGTGCCGGACGAGCTGATGACCTCGAAGGGCTTCGGCGATTACATCAGACGCGAATACGAGCAGGCGCGCGAAGCGGCAAAGATCGCCGGCCTGACGCCGGCGTAGGTGGGTTAGGCCGAAGGCCGTAACCACCGCATCATACAAGATGGTGGGTTACGCTCGCTGCGCTCGCTAACCCACCCTACAAAGTCGGAACGACATCCATGCATCCCCGTGAACGCCTCGCCTATTCGCCGATCGAAGGCCGCAAAGCCCTCAAGCTGCCCGACGGCTTGAGGCTGATCGTGTGGCCGGTGCTGTCGCTGGAAGAATGGGACATGGCGCGGCCGATGGCGCGCATGGTGATTTCGCCGCCGCAAGGGCAGCCCCTGCAACCGGACCATCCGAACTGGACCTGGCACGAGTACGGCATGCGCGTCGGCTTCTGGCGCATGAAGCGCATGCTCGACGAACTCAAGATCAGCCCGACACTGACGCTGAACGCGAAGGTCTGCGAGACCTATCCGCAGGTGGTGCAGGCCTGCGTCGACGCGGGCTGGGAGCTGAATGCGCACAGTTACGATCAGGTGCCGATGCACAAGCTCGACGACCAGAAGGCGGTGATCGACAAATCCGTCGCGGTGATCACCAAGTTTTGGGGCAAACCGCCGCGCGGCTGGTTCGGCCCCGGGCTGACGCAGACCTTCGACACGCTCGATCATCTCTCCGCCGCCGGCATCGAATATATCGGCGACTGGGTGCTCGACGACGAGCCGGTCACGCTGAAAACCACGCACAAGCCGGTTGTGGCGCTACCCTATAACTTCGAGCTGCACGACATCGTGCTGATGGCGCTCGGGCATCATCCGTCGGATCAGATGTATGCGCGCACGATGGACCAGTTCGAGTGCCTTTACGCCGAGTCGGCGGAGCGGCCGAAGATCATGTCGATCGCGATGCACCCGTATCTCTCCGGCGTGCCGCACCGGATCAACCATGTGCGCCGCGCGTTTGAGGATGTGCTGAGCCGCCCCGGCGTCGCCGCATGGGATGGCGCGAAGATCCTGGATTGGTACAAGGGGCAAGTTCCGTAGCCTGCATGGAGCCAACGGGTCGCGCCGAAGGCGCGCCCGATGATAAACTCCGCGAAATGCGGGAATCCCGGATTGCGCTCCGCTTCATCCGGGCTACAAGAAGACAACAAATCTCAGTGGAGGAAGCATGAGCGGCATCGGACGGCGTGGATTCGTCAAGGGCGCGGCAGCAGCGGGCGCGGCGGTCTTCGCACCGCATATCGCGCGCGCGCAGGACTGGCCGAACCGGCCGGTGCGCTTCATCGTGCATCTTGCGGCGGGCGGCGGACTCGACTTCGTCGCGCGCCTTGTCGGCGATCATCTCTCGCGCAGCCTCGGCCAGCAGGTGTTCATCGAGAACCGCACCGGCGGCGCGGGCGGCACGATCGGCATCGAAGCCGGGATCAAGTCTCCGCCGGACGGCTACAATTTCCTCCTCGCGAACGACAACTCGGCGAGCGCGCCGCATGTGATGAGGCTCAATGTCGATTTCCTGAAGGATCTGGTGCCGGTGAGCCTGCTCGGCCGCCAGCCGCAAGTGCTCGCGGTTCATCCGACGCTGGAGGTGAAATCGGTCGCCGAACTGGTCGCCGCCGCGAAGAAGCTGGGGAGCCTCGGCTGCGCGACCTCCGGCGTCGGCTCGAACCAGCACGTGCTGATGGAGTGGTTTTCCAAGGCCGCCGGCATCAAGCTCGAGCACGTGCCTTATCGCGGCGCCGGCCAGGCGATCAACGATCTGATCGCCGGCCACGTCAAGGTCGCGTTCCTCGGACCGACCGCGCCGCTGCCGCACGCCGCCGCGGGGACGATCGCGCTGCTGGCGCAATCCGGTGAGGCGCGCTCGCCCTCGATGCCGGATGTGCCGACCTTGCAGGAGAGCGGCTATCCCGGCATCGCGCTGGAGTCCTGGTTCGCGGTGTTCGCGCCGGTCGGCACGCCGCCCGCCATCGTCGCGCGGCTCAATGCCGAGTGCGACAAGGCGCTCGCCGACAAGGCCGTCCGCGACGCGCTGTTCAAGGCCGCAACCGAGCCGCAAGGCGGCGATAGCGAGCGGCTCGCGAAGCTCACGCGCGCCGACTCCGACAAATACGCGCGCATCGTCAAAGAGGTGAATATCAAGCTGAACTAGGCCGGGGGCATGCCATGCGCGTCGTCGTCGCGAATATCAAATGGATCATGCTCGCCGCGGGCGTGCTGACCTGCACGATGATCTATGCGGCGATCGCGCCGCAGGCCGCGTTGCGCGGCACGTTCGGCGAAACGCTGGACGGGCCGCTCGCCGAGGTCGTGGTGCGCAACTGGGCGGTGCTGATCACGCTCATCGGCGCGATGCTAATCTACGGGGCGTATCACGCGGCGGTGCGGCCGCTGGTGCTGGCCGTCGCGGCGCTGAGCAAGCTCGTGTTCATCGCGCTCGTGCTGGCGCAAGGCTCGCGCTATCTCGGCCAGCAGGCCGGCATCGCGATCGCGATCGATGCCGTGTGGGTCGTGCTGTTTGCACTTTATCTCGCCGCGGCGCGCAGTGCGCGCGCCGCGTAGCGAGTCCCAGATCCCGCTAGAGGGTCTTGATCTCGACCTTGCGGAATTTCACCACGCCCTTGTCGTTAACGACGCCGGCGCGTCCTTGTTGCCGAGCCCGTGCTGGAGCGCGATGCGCCCGGTGGCGAATTTTGCATCCTGCGCGTTGTCGACCGTCTTTTTCCCGTTCAGCACGACGGTAAACGTGCCGCCCTTGGCGGTGATCTCATAGACGTTCCATTGGCCGGTGGCGCGCGGCATCGGATCGACCTTGGCGATGCCAACGATCGCGCCGGTGGCGTAATTCTTCTCCGGGCGGTCGTCCCAGATGTTCACCTCGTAGCCCGTTGCGGTGCCGATCTTGTCCGGATCGGTGCAGCGGATGAAGATGCCGCTGTTGGCGTCGGGGCCGACCCAGAACTCCGCGCGAAGCTGGAAGTCGCCGTAATTGTTCTTGGTCACCAGGAAGCCGTTGCCACGGTCGGCCACCACGGAGCCGTCTTCGATGCGCCAGTTGGCGTCGCCGACCTTGTTGAAATTGTCGATGCTCTTGCCGTCGAACAGCACGGTCCATCCGTCGCCCTGGCCGATCGCCTGCTGAGCGGGCGAGAATGCGAATGCGGCGACAAGCGACAGCCCCGCGAGGGCGAGCCAGCGTTTCATGAAATCCTCCCGATGATGCGATTTGCTTTTTCTGACGCGACGCGACCGCAATGCTACCAGACCGCGGAGGCGCTCGGAAGCGGGTCGCGCGGCGTGGCCGGTTTCGGCTAGCATGCTGGCAAACGGGGGAGACACCATGAAGCGGATCATGATCGCGGCGCTCATGCTTTTTGCCGGCGAGGCCGTCGCGCAGGACCTGAGCCGGCAGATCGTGGGCACCTGGGACTTCGTCGTCGCCGAGGTGACGGCGCCGGACGGCGCCAAATCGTTTCCGTTCGGCGAGACGCCGAAGGGCGTCCTGATCTTCACGCCGGACGGACGCTTCGCGCAGATCCATGTGGCGGGCGATGTGCCGAAATTCTCCTCCGGCAACCGGCTCACCGGCACGGCGGAGGAATATGCCGCGATCAACCGCCGCAGCCTCGCGGTGTTCGGCAGCTACACGGTGGACGAGGCGAAAAAGACCGTCACCTTCAGGATCGTCTCGTCCACCTTCCCGAACTGGGAAGGTGAGGCGCAGACCCGCACTATCGACAAGCTCGATGCCGACGAGTTCGTCAACACCAACCCGAATGTCGCCGGCGGCCGCGGCAGCGCGAGCAACCGCTACAGGCGGGTGAAATAGCTATTTGGCTCGCCGTGGAAGCACTTAGCGCTTATATATGGGTCACATGGTCAGCCCAAGGGCGGTGATTCTCGGGCTTTGAGGAGGCTAAATGGCCGAAAAGAAACCCAATGACGCGCTGAGGAAGCTGGCGCAGGCCGAGGACGCCAAGAAGGCGCGGGCCGAATACGACGAAGCCGCCAAGGCCACCGACGCCAATACGGCGCGGCTGCGCGCGCTGCGGCTGGAGCGGGAAGCCGCCGCCGCGAGTGCCGCGGCGGAAGCCAAGCCCGTCAAGAAGAAGGCGGCGGCCAAGAAAACCAAGGCGCCTGCGGCCAAGCTTTCCGATTGGCTGCAGGATCAGAAGGGCAGCGGGCGGAACAGCTGACCGCGCCCCTACATTGAGCGCTTCGGCGTGGTCTGCAGCAGCTCGTTCAATTCCTTCGCATAGAACTTCGCCGAGGCCGTGGTGCCGTGGCCGCTCGTCGCCTCGCTCGCCGGGATCAGCAGCAGGCGGCCGTTCTTCACGCGCTTGAGTTCGCGCTCCAGCAGGCCGGTTTCCGGCGGATTGCGCTCATCGTCCGCCGCATTGATCGCGAGCAGCGCCGCCTTGATGCGGTCGAGTCCGGGCGCTGCATTGTAGTCGCGCGAGGAATTCCACGCATAGACGTAGTCGTTCGCATCAACCGTCATCGGCGCCGCCAGGCGCGTCTCGAACAGTCTGTCGGCCTGCGCGCGCGTCGGCGCCGCCTTCTGCAGCGCGAGGTTTCCGCCATTGGTGCCGGTCGCATAGAACAGGTTCGCGACCTTCAGGATGCGCGGCTGCGCGGTGTAATTGCCGTTGTTGTATTCCGGATCGCTGCGGACCGTCTCGATCAGCAGCCGCCGCATCATCCAGTTGCGGCTCGACATCTCGGTCGGTTGCGACGCCATCGGCACGAGCGCGTCCATGTAGTCGGGATACTTGGCGCCCCACAGCCAGGTATGCATGCCGCCCATCGAGTTGCCGATGACGAGCCGCACATGGCCGATCTTCAGGTGCTCGGTGAGCAGCCGGTACTGCGCCTCGATCATGTCGTCGTAAGTGTATTGCGGGAATTGGGTGCGCAGCCCGTCGGAGGGTTTTGACGATTTGCCGTGGCCGATCGAATCCGGGATGATGATGTAATACTTGCTCGCATCGAGCGGCTGGCCGGGGCCGTAGAGTTCGCCGCCAAAATTGGCCGTGAGCATGTTGGCGGCCGAGCCCGTGGTTCCGTGCAGCACTACGACCGGCTCGCCGGTCGGTTCGCCGACCGTCGTGTAGGCGAGCCGCAATTCCGGGAGCACCTCGCCGGTGTGGAACTTGAAGTCGCGCACAATCCATTCGGATGGCTTCGGCGCGGGGAACTCGGCGGCGGACGCGGAGAACGACGCGACTATGAATACGGTGGCGATGATGGCCTTGAGGGGCTTCATGGCTATCCTCCCGTTCGCTTGGCCGCTGCGGGCGATTGTTGTTTTGACGATAGTCGACTTAGTCCCTGCTGTCTTTCACTTCCGTGTCAGGACGGTCGCTTCCCGAGGCCGTTTCGGTGTGCCACTTGCCGTTCGCGTCCTCCCACTCGATTGCCTCGGTGCGTCCGGGTACGCGCTGCTCCGCGGCGGCGGCCCTTGCGGCCGCGAGCGCGCCTTCGTGGGTCGGGTACGGCTCCGAGAACACGCCGTCGGATTTGTAGGCCCAGCCGCCATCGTGTTGGACGATTTGATAGGTGACATGAGCCATGGGAGACCTGCGCGGTTGAGGGTTGAAGGGTAGCCTACAACGATGCGCCCCGCCCGGCTAGATTTGCCGGACGTTACGCGAGGTCCGCCGATGAGGAGAGTACGGCATGTGCCGCAACATCAAGACGCTGTTCAATTTCGAGCCGCCCGCCACAGAGGACGAAATCCGCGCCTCCGCGCTGCAGTTCGTGCGCAAGCTTTCGGGCTTCAACAAGCCCTCGCAGGCGAACGCCGCGGCGTTCGATCAGGCGGTTGAGGACGTCTCGGAGGCGGCGCGAAAACTGCTCGCCTCGCTGCACACGCATGCGCCCGCGCGCGATCGCGAGATCGAGGCCGAGAAGGCTCGGGAGCGGGCGCGGGAGCGGTTTGCGTGAGGGGGCGTCGCTCAGATCGCCCGATATCCGCCGTCCGCCATCAGCATCGCGCCGGTGACATAGGCGGAGAGGTCCGAGGCGAGGAAAATCGCCGGTCCCACGATGTCCTCCGGCTTGCCGGCGCGGCCGAGCGGCGTGTGGTCCATGAAAATCTTGATCAGTTCCGGATTGTTGGCGCGCACGTTCGCGTTCAATGGCGTTTCAATGAGTCCCGGACCGATCGCATTGACGCGCACGCCGTCCTTGCCGAGTTCGGCGGCGAGCGCACGCGTAAAGCCGAGCACGCCGTGCTTGGAGGTGGTGTAGGCGAGCGAGTTCGGCGTGCGCACATGCATGAAAGACTGGATCGAGCCGATGTTGACGATGCGGCCCCTGGTGGCGCGCAGGTGCTCGACGAAGGCGTGCGTCACGTTGAACACGCCGTTCAGGTTGATCGCCATGATGTCCTGCCAGTCCTTGACCACGGCGTCAGGATCAGCGGTGAACGCATTGCGGCGGTTGATGCCGGCATTGTTCACCAGAACAGAAATGTTGCCGACCTCGCCCGCGACCTTTGTTGCCATCACGCGGCAGGCCTCGCGGTCCGTGACGTCGAGCGCGAAGGCCTGCGCCTTGCCGCCGGCATTGAGGATTTGCTGGGCGGTCTCAGAAGCCGCATCGCCGTTCACATCGAGAATGACCACCTGCGCGCCCTCGCGCGCGTAGCCAAGCGCGATCGCGCGCCCGATGCCGGAGCCCGAGCCGGTGACGGCGGCGATATGGTTTTCGAGGAGGCCGCTCATCGGTTTTTTCCCTCACGCCGGAGTGTGTGGCCGATAGCGTAATGAGCGCCGCCACTGACAACAAGCGGCCGGGGGTTGGGCCCGGCCGTAATTTCGAAGCGCCGGAACGCCGGCGGCGTCCCGGAAAGTGCGATGCCTGTCAGCTCTCAAAGCCCTCGATGCGCTTGAAAATATCGACGCGCTTTCGCTTCAGGCTGCCGGCCGTCTTGTATTTCTTGACCCAGTCGTCGCTCTCGGACAGGAACAGCGTTTGCTGATCGCTGCGCTTCTTTTCTTCCTTGTCCAGCACCTTCTTGGTCTGCTCCTGCACCGAGCGGAAATAGTAGTGATAGAAGATGCGGTTGAATTCGGTGAAATAGATGTCGGCGACGCGCTTATTGCCGCGGATTGCGATCATGTTCTCGTCGTTGTCATTCGTCGAAGGGGCGCTGAAGTTCGCCGAGCCGGTGACCACGACGGGATCCTTGGACAGCGGATCCTTGAGCAGAAACTTCGAGTGGATGTAGCTCACATGCTGGTTGAGGCCGAGCGCGCTCGTGTTGGTTTCCTTGGCCCACTGGTACAGGGGCTCGCGCAGGAATGACCCCCACGCCTTGTAGACGTTGTTGACGGCGTTGAGCCCGACGAACTCCTTCTTGGCACGCGGGTTCGGTTTGTCCTCCTTCTCGAGCAGGAAGAAGCTGATGTGGCTGTCGGTCGAATTGTCCTTGAGCAAGGTCTTGAACACGTCACTGATGCCGAAGGCGAGCGTGATGCAGGACAGCCCATCCGCCTCCTGAACCATCTTGGCGTACATTTCCAGCACGCCCGGCCCGCTGCGCGGGCTGAAAATTGGCGTGATGCCGGGCTTCAGATCGGCGAAGCTCTCAGGCGTGTCGTGAAGCTCCTCGACGGAGTCCCGGAGCTTTTTGTTCTCGGCCGTGCTTTCGGCGCGGTCGGCGCCGGCCTGCGGCCCCGGATCGTCGCTGAGCAGGTCCCAATAGGCCTGGTATTGCGTCGCGACATCCTTGTTGCGGACCCAATGGCCCACATTGGTCTGGCCGTGAATTCCGCCATCGGAAATGTTGGTCGATCCGGTCCACACTTCCGCGGGCACCTGCGTCTTGCCCTTGAGCAGCACCATGAACTTGTTGTGCGCGATGTTGTTCGGCTTGGCCTCGCGCTTGATGATGTTTTTCTTCGGGATTCCGACGTCCTTGATCAGCTGCAAGTTATCTTCGCGCGGGAAGCTCGGCTGCATTTTGCCGTCCTTCTTCTTCCCGTTGACCTTAGCGTCGATGATGATCTTCACGCTCACGCCGCGGCCGAGCGCGTCTTTCAGCGCCTGCACGACGGGCTCGTAGCGGAATTCATAGAAGCAGCAGAGCAGCGTGTCGCCTTTCTTGGCGTTGCTGATGAATTTCAGGATGGCGTCGTCGAGACTGCGGCTGAGCCATTCCCTGGCGCGCGCGGCTTCCTTCTGGTCGGTCTTGTCGAGCTGAGCCGGTGACTTGTTCCTGAACTCGCGCGTATAGGCCTGACTGCTGGCGACGCCGCGATTGAAGAAGACATCGTGCTCGAGGTCGGAGAACAGCGGCTCGGTGCTCACCTTGATCGAGATCGGCGTCGCGCTGCGATCGATATTCTTCGGCGCGCCCTTCAGGGGATGGAAGATGTACTCGTAGTCGCGGCCGGGCTTGGCGGTGAAATCGTCGGTGACGAAGCTCTGGATCGGATGGTCGTTGGTTTTGACGGTGGTCTTGTCGTCGGGATTCTTGATAACGGACGGGAAGACCTTGAAGCCAAAGGTGAAGAACCGCTGGTTCTCCGTGGGGTCAACGCGTTCGACGCCGAAGCCGAGCAATCCTTTGGTGTCTGCATCGTCGAAATCGATACCGAACGAAACCGTGTTCGTGCCGCTGACCGCGAACACCTGATATCCGCCGGTCTTCTTTGACTTGAAGCGCATGTATTCCCCCGA
Organism: Hyphomicrobiales bacterium; assembly: GCA_034669125.1. GTDB lineage: Bacteria > Pseudomonadota > Alphaproteobacteria > Rhizobiales > Xanthobacteraceae > PALSA-894. Next base: position 3,331 of record JAXDOA010000534.1, on the reverse strand, counting down.
TGCCCTGAGCGGCGCTCGACATATAGTAGTAAAGCAACGAGGCGGCAATCGCGTCATGCCTGCGCGACCTTCGCGTGTAGCGTAACGGGATCGGCGCTGAGACGAATTCAAGGCGGCATGACGGCCTGCCACATTCGGGTTAGGCTTGCGGCGGCGTTGGCCAGAGATGCCGTCAACCGGAGGGAGGATCTCGCGATGACAAGCAATGGAGGACGCGGAATTGCGTTTGCACGCGCGCGCAACGGACTGGCGCGCGTTCTCGTCATCGCTGCGGCTCTCGCGCTGAGCGGGGCGGCGAATGCGCAGGATCAATATCCCTCCAAGCCGGTGCGCGTTGTGGTGTCGTTCTCGGCGGGCGGGCCGACCGACATTGTCGGGCGCGTCATCGCGCAGAAGCTCGCCGAGTTGTTCAACCAGCAGTTCTTCGTCGAGAACAAGGTCGGCGCGGGCGGCAATATCGGCGCCGATATGGTCGCGAAGTCGCCGGCCGACGGCTACACGCTCCTCGTCGCGAGGGTGTCGACCCACGCGATCAATCCCGGCCTTTATGCCAAGATGCCCTACGATCCGGTGAAGGATTTCGCGCCGATCGCGCAGGTCGGCGTGACGCCGACGATGCTCGGCGTGCATCCCTCGATCCCCGCGACCGACATCAAGAGCTTCATCGCGCTGGTGAAGGCTAATCCCGGCAAATACACCTACGGCTCGTCGGGCTTGGGCTCGATCCTTCATCTGTGCGGCGAGCAGTTCAAGGCGCTCGCGGGCGGGCTCGACATCCAGCACGTGCCGTATCGCGGCTCCAACCCGATGATGGGCGATCTGGTCGCTGGGCAGATCTCGATGGCGTTCGACGCGACGCCGACCGCGCTGCCGCAGGCGCAGGCGGGAGCGATCCGCGCGCTCGGCGCCGGGATGGCGGAGCGCATGCGCGTGATGCCGGAACTCCCGACCTTGCAGGAGCAGGGACTGAAGGGCTTCGAGTGCTACACCTGGAACGCGATCCTCGCGCCCGCCGGCACGCCGCAGCCGATCGTCGACAAGCTCGCCGGCGCGATCAAGACGGCGCTCGACGATCCGAATGTGTTCCGCCGCCTGCAGGAGGCGGGCGTCGATCCGACGCTCGGTCGCGGGCCGAAGGAGACGGCGGCGTTCATCGCAGCCGAACTCGCCAAGTGGGCGCCGATCATCCGGATGTCGGGCGCGGTGGTGAACTAGCCGCGCACTCAGCCCGGCGTCACGCCCTTGGCCCGAAAAACCGCCGCGGCTTCCGGCGTCTTGAGATAATCGAGGAACGCCTTGGCGGCCTCCGCGTTCTTGCTCTCCGCCGCGACCGCACCGACCAGGACAAAGTCCTGTTGGAGGTCGGCCGGGAAGGGACCGGCCAGCTCCACGCCCGGCCCGATCAGCACATTGGTGAGGAAGATGCCGAACTCCGCTTCGCCATTCGCGACCGCCTCGGGAATTTTTGCCGGAACGGTCTGCGCCTTGATCTTGGGCTTCATGGCGTCCGCGATGCCGAGACGCTCGAACGTCTTCAGCACATAGGCCCCCGCCGCGCTTTCGGGGATAAACGTGACCGACTGCGCCTTGATGAGCGCTGCCTTCAGGGCGTCCGGCGTGCTGAGGTCGGGCTTCGGCGCTCCCGCCTTCACGGCGATGCCGAAGCCAACCCGTGTCACGGGCGCCGGCGTGCCGGCGAACTTCGCGCGCGCCGCGTCGTTTTTCATCACGTCGGTCGGCACGATGCCGAGATCGAACGGCGCCGAGGTCGCCATCTTGATCAGCTCGGGTGTCGCCGTGAAGGTGATGTCGAGCTTGTGTCCCGTCGCCTGCTCGAATTTCGGCGCAAGCTCTTTCAGGCTTGCGGTGATCGAGCCGCCGGCGAGCACTTTCAGTTCGGCCGCGTGCGAAGCTGTCGGCATCATGATCAATCCGAGGATGAGTGCGAATGTCTTCATCGTCGGTCCCCAAAGGTCGTAAATCGCTGCAAAACCGTACGGGAACCGTTGCCGGCACGCAACGGTTCCACTTCTCCTTCATGTTAACCCTCCCGCGCCACCGAATGGCCTTCATTTGCCGCGAAGGCTCGCGTCCTCACCACACAGAAGGACATGTGATGAAACGGGCTTTTGTATTCGCGGGCGTATTTTTCGCAATGGTCGCGGCTCCTCTGACGGCGCAGGCGCAGGGCGTTCCGGGCGGCGCCGCGCACGGTTTCCATGAAGGCAACCGCATCGCGGGTCCGGTCGGCGCGGTGGTCGGCACGGCGGTCGGCGGTGTGATCGGCGGCGTCGAAGGCGTGCTCGGCATCAACCAGCGCCGGGCGTCGTATTCGGAATTCGAGGAAGCGCCGCCGCCGCGTTACCGCGTGCGCAAGGCCTATCGCGCCAAGATGCGGCATTCGCGCCGGGTGTATCGCACAAGCCAGGCACGCCGCGTGCATCGCGGACCGGCTCCCGGATACGTGAACTGACGCGCAGCGGCGGGCACGCATTTGCTTTGCCCGCCTACTCGCCTTGATCCTTGCGGAACGTCGGCAACCCGATGCCGATGGCATCGAAGCCGCCGTCGACCGCAAGCGTCTGCCCGGTGATGTAGCTCGCGCGCTCGGAGGAGAGGAAGAAGATCGCCTCGGCAAGCTCTTCCTCCAGCCCGTAGCGGCCGAGCGGGATCGCGTCGTGATAGTCGGCGCGGATCGCCGGCGAATGCACCGCCTTTGCCATCGCGGTATCGACCGGGCCGGGCGCGACCGCGTTCACGCGGATGCCGCGCACCGACAGCTCCAGCGCGAGCTGTTTGGTGAGATGATCGAGCGCCGCCTTGCTGGTGCCGTAGGCGATGCGCAGCGCCGAGGCGCGCAGGCCGGAGATCGACGTGATGTTGACGATGCTCGAGCGCTCTCGCATCAGCGGCACGGCGGCCTTCACCATCAGGAACGGGCCGGTCAGGTTGACGTCGAGCGTGCGCTGGAATTCGGCGAGCGTCGTGTCGAGCGCCGGCTTGAACACCGCATGGCCGGCGTTGTTGACCAGCGCGTCGAGCGCGCCGAAGCGCTGCTTCACCTGCGCGACCGCGGCTTCGACCTGATCCGGCATCGCGACGTCACACGTCAGCGCCAGCGTGCGCTCCGGCTCGTTTAGCGCCGCGACCGACTTCTGAAGCGTCTCGCCATCGATATCGAGCAGTGCCACGCGAAAACCGTCGGCGAGAAATCGCTTCGCGGTCGCGAGCCCGATGCCGCGCGCAGCGCCGGTGATGAGAGCAGATTTGGGTGTCATTCGGAAAACCCTTTTGCCGTCTTGTAGCAAAATGCAGCGGCTCGGGTGGTGCC
>JAXDOA010000533.1:0-2845 GCA_034669125.1 Hyphomicrobiales bacterium | reverse complement strand
GCCTCGGCGTCGACTGGTCGCAACGGCCGGAGTTCGCCGCATTGAAGCCGCACGTCGTTCTCTGGCGCGAGCGCTTCACGCCGCAGGGCCACGCTGACTATGTGCAGGCCGAGCACCCCTATCTCGGCCCCGCGTTCGAGTTCCTGGAACGGCAACCCGGCGCCGCGCCGTGGGTCGCGCGCGTGCACTGCTTCAACTTCGCAGCGACGATGAGCCACGGCCAGATCTCTGGTGACGTTCCCGGCATCAGCATCGGCGCCGCGCGCGTCGCGAACGGCGTTGCGAGCGCGCTGCTTGCGGAAGATTATGAGAAAATCCGGCAGCGCATGGTCGGATGGAGTAATCCGGAGCTGCGCGGCGACGAATACACATTGAGCGAGGACGTGACACCGTTCCTCGCCGACCAACAGGTCGGGGCAAAATGACATGAGCGATGTCGACGTCATGGATTATCTCGCGGGCCTGCCGCCGGGTTCGACGCTGGCCGCGTTGCGGCGCGAGCGCCCGGATGTGGTGAAACACCTGCAGGGCAGCGACGATGTGATCTTCTCGCCGCAAGATGATGGCGGGCTTACACCGGCGGAGCGCGCTGCGGCAGCGCTGAGGATCGCCGAGTTGCTGCGCGACGACGCGCTCAAGGCCCATTACCGCGCACGGCTCGCCGCGCTCGACCCCTCCGGCGCGCTCGCCAAGACCGTCGAGGGCAAGGCAACGATGACCGAGCCGCGCTGGGACGCTGTTCTCGCCCATGTCGATCTGGTCACGCGTGGCCCCGGCAGCGCCGAGCGCAAGGATATCGACAATCTGCTCGCCGCCGGCCTCTCGTCGCACGCGGTCGTGTCGCTGTCGCAGCTCATCGCCTACGTGAATTTCCAGTCGCGCGTGCTTGCGGGGCTGCGCATGCTCAAAGGTGCCGCATGAGCAAGCCGATGCGCGACTTTATCCACGGCGAACTGGAATGGCGGCCCTGGGTCGCGCCGCTCGATCTCAATGCCGCGACCGAAGCGCAGCTTGTCGCGCTCAAGGTCACGCCCTCAAACCGCGCGGTCGGCGCCTATTCGCTGGTGCTGGCGCACGATCCGGAGGCGCTTTCCGAACGCTCGCCGCTTTATAACGGCATCATGTTCGGCGCCAAGGGATTGCCGCGCGCCGACCGTGAGCTTGGCGCCGTCGCGGCGTCGCGCGTCAACGGCTGCGCCTATTGCGCCTCGGTGCATGCGCTGCGCTTCACCCAGCTCACCAAGGAGCCGGAGGTGATGGAGCGCATCCAGGCCGACGGTGTCGACGCCGCGCTCGATCCGCGCCGCAAGGCGATCCTCGACTATTCGGCGAAGCTTTCGCGCGATCCCGCGTCGGTCGAACCGGCCGACGCCGCACCGCTGCATGCGCAGGGCCTGACCGATCTTGAAATCCTCGATCTCACCCATGCGGTCGCGATGTTCGCGTGGGCGAACCGGCTGATGCAGACACTGGGGGAGCCCGCCGCGCCCGCCGCGAAGGACAATCCGCCATGATCCCGGTTGTTTTCCTGCACGGCATCGGCGGCGGCGCGCGCTCGTTCGCGCCGCAGATCGCGAGCTTTGCTGGCGCCGGCTATCACCCGGTCGCGCTCGACCTGATGGGCTACGGCACGCGCGAGCCGGTCGAGGCGATGAGCTTCGAGGCGCTCGCCGAGGACGTGGAATTCGCGATCAGCGAGTCCGGGCTGGAGCGGCCCGTGCTGGTCGGGCACTCGATGGGGGGCATGGTGGTGCAGACCATGCTGCGCCGCCGCCCGGATGACTACGCGGCGGCGGTGCTCTCCTGCACCTCACCGGCGTTCGGCAATCCGGCCGGCGATTTTCAGAAGAAGTTCGTCGCAGACCGCCTCGCGCCGCTCGATGCCGGCCGCACAATGGCCGACGTGGCGCCCGGAGCGGCGGACAACGTCATGGCGCCGAACCCCGATCCAGCGGGGCGTGCGCTGTTCATCGAGCAATACGCCGCCGTGCCCGAGGCGACTTACCGCGCAGCGGTGAAATGCCTCGTGACATTCGACGAGCGCGCCAATTTGCCGAACATCAGCATTCCGATTCTGTGCCTCGCCGCCGAACTCGACCGCAACGCGCCGCCGCCGGTGCTGGAGAAAATGGCGGGCAAGATCCCCGGCGCGTACTATCTCTGCCTGTCCGGCCTCGGCCATATGCCGAACCTGGAAGCACCTGCGGCTTTCGACAGGGCGATCTTCAACTTCCTCACTCATGCGCTCGGCGAGAAGTCCTGATACATATTTCGCATGAACCATTCGGTCCTCGATACGGCTGACCGCGACGCGCCGATCTTCGGCGCGGAAGCCTTCCGGCTCGGCGAGGAGGAAGCCGCGCTGATCGAGAAGGCGCGCCGCTTCGGCGCGCGCGTGCTCAGCGCCCGCGCCGCGCAGCACGACCGCGACGCGACCTTTCCGATCGAGAATTTCCGCGACATGCACCCGGAAGGGTTGCTGCGCATCTGCGTGCCGAAACAGCATGGCGGCCTCGGCGCCTCGTTCCGCACTTATTGTCTCGCCGCCGCCGAGCTTGGCCGCTACTGCGGCGCGACCGCGCTGTCGTGGAACATGCATGTGTGCTCGACGCTGTGGACCGGCGCGCTTTCGGATGACCTGGAAATGAGCGCGCAGGAGCGCGCCGAGCACAACGCGCGCCGGCCGCTGCACTATCGCCGCATCGTCGAGAACGGCGCGATCTACTCGCAGCCCTTCTCCGAAGGCGGCGCGGCGGCCGCGGGCGCGGCCGCCTTCGGCACCGAGGCCAAGCCGGTGGACGGCGGCTTCCTGGTCAGCGGCAAGAAGATCTTCGCGTCATTGTCG
>JAXDOA010000532.1:0-7037 GCA_034669125.1 Hyphomicrobiales bacterium | reverse complement strand
AGAAATACGCCCTTGCGCGGCTCTCCAGTGTGGGCGTCATTTACGGCCGGGGGGTGGGGGTGTCAAGAAGCGCAAAACTGCGTGGAAAAGCGCCAATCATCGCCTCCGCCTTGTTCCCGGACGGCGCTGCGGCTACATGTTCGGCGCAACCTTGGGCCCGAGACTGCCGCCATGATCGAGCTGCTGAACTTCATTTCGCTGCTGCTCCAGCTTTACGTCTACATCCTCATCGCGGCGGCGGTGCTGAGCTGGCTGATCGCGTTCAATGTCGTCAACACGCGCAGCCCGGTCGTCCACGCAATCGCAGATTTTCTCTATCGCATCACCGACCCGGTGCTCCGCCCGATCCGCAACATGCTGCCGAACCTCGGCGGCATCGACATCTCGCCGATCATCGTCATCCTGATCATCATCTTCATCCAGTCCGTCCTCATCCCGAACCTCGCGAGATTGCTGGTGTAGTGCGCGCTCGGCGCCGCGCTGGAGAAGTTCGCGCGCGATAAAGCATCCCGCATGAGCGCACGAATCATCGACGGCAAGGCGATCGCCACGGACCTGCGCGCGCGGGTCGCCGCCGAGGTGGAGCGCCTGCGCGTCGCGCACGGACTGGAGCCCGGATTGGCGGTGGTGCTGGTCGGGGAAAATCCCGCCAGCGCCGTCTACGTGCGCAACAAGGGCAAGCAGACGCAGGAAGCCGGGATGCACTCATTCGAGCATCGCTTGCTCGAGACAGCGAGCGAAGCCGATCTGCTGGCGCTGGTAGCGAGGCTCAACGCCGACCCGGCGGTGCAAGGCATTCTGGTGCAGCTTCCGCTGCCGCCGCAGGTCGACAGCCAGAAGGTGCTGAACGCGATCGATCCCGGCAAGGACGTCGACGGCTTTCATCCCGTCAACGCCGGACGGCTCGCGACCGGCTTGCCGGCACTGACGCCGTGTACGCCGCTCGGCTGTGTCATGCTGGCAAAAACCGTGCATCGTTCGCTCGCCGGCATGGAGGCCGTGATCCTCGGCCGCTCCAACATCGTCGGCAAACCGTTGATTCAGTTGCTGCTGAACGAGAACGCGACCGTGACGGTGGCGCATTCGAAAACACGCGACCTGCCCGCGGTCGTACGCCGCGCCGATATCGTGTTCGCGGCGGTCGGCAAACCCGAAATGGTGCGCGGCGACTGGATCAAGCCGGGCGCGACCGTGATCGACGTCGGCATCAATCGTGTCGCCAGCGCGGACGGAAAAAGCCGCATCGTCGGCGACGTGGCATTCGCCGAAGCCACGCAAGTCGCAGGCGCGATCACGCCGGTGCCGGGCGGCGTCGGGCCGATGACGATCGCGTGCCTCTTGGTGAATACGCTGCGCGCGGCGTGCGCAATTCACGGACTGCCGGCACCGGCCGTGTGAACCTCGCCCCAGTTCCTCGCGACACAATCAGTGTCGTCTTGGACGAAAAGGATGACGCATGCCCAAGATGGTCACCGCAGCGCTGTTGGTGCTCGGCTTCCTGAGCGCGCCTGCCGCCGCGCAATCGATCGACTATGTCTACACGACGTTCGATTCGAAAAAATGCAAACACACGCCGGGCAAGGAGGAAGAGGACTACGGCTCATGGCTGTGTCCCGGCTACAAGAACCTGGCCGTATGGCTGAGCGCGGGCGACCAGCGCATGTACGTCACGTTCGGCCCACGCACGAAAGACAACATCGCGGACGGCGAGACATTTCCCGGGTTCAACAGCGTTTACGAAGGCACAGTCGAGTGGCGCATCGAGAAGAGGGCCGACGGTAAGTCACGCCCTTTCGCAACCATCTTGCGCTGGAACGTCATGACGGCCGAGGATCGGGAAAAGGCCACAGGCCCGGTCAAGTCGAGTGGCCGCGTGCTGGTCGTGACACGACTTGGTCCGGGCGGCGTGTGCCACGTCGGCTATGTCGATGCCCGCAGTACACCGGACGCAAATGCGGTCGCACGCAAGATTGCGGACGAGCAAGCGCGGACGTTCAAGTGTGGCAAGGATAAAGCTGAATACGGCGGTTAGGCGACTTGCTTGCGCGTGATCTTATCCGAAACCGGTGCCCATCCCGGCTCATGTCCGGGACATGCTTTTCGGGATCACGCGTCAGTTCTGCCAGCCGAACGCCACCTTATCGAGACTCTTCTGCCCGAAGCGCTCCGAGGAGCGCGCGACCGCGCGGCCGCCGAGCGCCTTGTAGAACCCGACCGCCGGCTCGTTGTCGGTGAGCGCCCAGATCACCAGGCTCTTCAACCCGCTTTGCGCAAGGTCGCGCCGCGCGGCGGTGAACAACCTCCGGCCGAAGCCCAGACCCTGGAATTCCGGGCAGAGATAAAGCTCGTAGATCTCGCCGTCATAGAACAGGCTGCGCGCGCGATTGCGCCCGTAGTTCGCATAGCCCGCGACGCGATCGCCGAACTGCAACAGCGCAACGCGGCTGCCCTTGGCGATGGCGTTCTCCCACCAGCCCGGACCGCGCCGGCTGATCAGCTTCTCCAGTTCGGGACCGGGGATGATGCCGCGATAACTTGTCCTCCAGGCCGCATCATGCGTCGCCGCGACCAAGGTGGCGTCGGCTGGCTTGGCGCGGCGAATCTCGATGAGGACAGTGCTCATGTGCGAATACAAGCAAACGGAGCGGGGCGGTTTCAAGCCCTCTGTTAACGGACAGTTAACGATTTGAACAGCGTGGCGTGCCTGCATCACAGGTGCGTTGCGGCATCCGGACTCTTGACTTTGCTGAGGAAAACTGCCGCGCGAGGCGGTTCTACCCTCCTGCGCGATGTGCTCTACTTCGGGTTGGGTCGGGGGCAAGCATCATGACAACTCAGTCGGCAGGAGTGCGAAAACGTACGGCCGTGCTCGTCGTGCACGGCATGGGAAGCCAGCGACCGCTGGATACGGTGCGCGGTGTCGTAGACGCGGTCTGGCGCGACAGAAAGGACCAGAAGGTCTGGTTTCATCCCGAGCTCAGCGGCACGGATATCGATCTCACCGTGCAGACGACAGATTATGTGGACGACAAGAAAGAGCGCAGGGCCGATTTCCACGAGCTCTACTGGGCGCACCTGATCGCCGAGACCCGGGCGATCGCGGTTCTGCTCTGGCTGTTCGAACTGGCGAAACGCGGGCCCTATCTCAAGCGCGGGATGCGGCCGCTGTGGTGGGGCGGCGCGATCTATCTCGTCTTCCTCGTTCTGTCCGTCTCATTTCTGGCGAGTCAAATCATCGAGCGACTGGCGAAAGTCGAATACGAGCGGGTGTCGATGATGCTCACGCCGGTCATCACCATTGCGATTCTCGCCACGCTCTGCGTGCTATGGGCCGCACATCATCGCTCGTTCTGGCTCTCCTGGTGGTCGTTCCTGGTCGCTGCCGGATCGGCCTTGCTGCTATGGGCGTCGTGGGGATTGTTCCGCTGCTGGCCTCAAGCCCTTGAGCTCTACGCCACGCATTTTCTGCCAGCAACGTTCGCGTTTGCCGTCACCCTGTTGCTGATGGGAAAATACGGAGTGCGCCCGTTCGTCCTGGCCTATCTCATCTCGTTCTTGTTTCATTTCATCAAACTCTGGGTGGTCGACGACATCAGCCCGATGGACCTGCTCGGCGAGGAAAAATACTGGCGATGGTACGATCTCGTGCCGTGGAGTATCGAATCCGAATGGAGCTCGACCGCCGCCTGGCTATTCCTCGCCAGTTACGTCGTGCTCAGCGCCGCGATTCTGCAGCCCTATCTCGGAGATGTCGCGCGCTATCTCCGAAACTCACCCGCCAACGTACAGGGGCGACGCGACATCCGCCGCGCGGCGGTCAAAACGTTGCTCGGACTGCATGAGTCGGGCAAGTACGACCGGATCATCGTGGTGGCGCACAGTCTCGGCACCGTCGTCGCCTACGACATGCTGCGCGCGACGTTTGCCCGCATGTACCGCGACATGCCGATCGGTGAGGCGGAACTGTTCCCGGAATTTCAGCCGATCAACGACGGCAAGCTCTCGCGCGAAGAATGGCGCCATCAGGCACGCATTCTTGTCCGCAAGCTGTACGACATGGTCGAAGGGATGCGGACGAAGGAACCGGCTACGACCAAGAAGGCCTGGCTGGTGACGGACTTCATTACGCTCGGTAGTCCGTTGACGCACGCGCACTATCTGCTGTGCCACGGCGAGGATGGTTTGGGCGCGATCAAGGGTCAGGAAGAGTTGATCAGGGATTTCGAACGCCGCGTCCGCGAGCGTGAATTCCCGACCTGCCGCCCGAAGATGCTCGATGGCGACAAGGTGCTGACCTACGAGCGCGGCGGCAAACTTTATTTCCACCATGCTGCGGTGTTCGGCCTGACGCGCTGGACCAATCTCTATTTCGAACTTGAGCAAGTTTTCTGGGGCGACCCCATCGGCGGGCCGGTCGCGAGCTACGATACCCACACACTGCAGCCGAAAAAAACCGAAACCGACAAGGACACCACCAAGGTCGAGCTGTTTGGATCGGACATCGTCGATGTCGCGGTCTCGACGCTGATAACGGGCGCCTCGGAGTTCGTAACTCACACCGCGTACTGGACCGTGGATCATAAGGACCCGCCGGCGCGCCTACCCGGCGCCCCTGACCCGGATCCGCCTCATATTCGGGCGCTGAAGCTCGCGGTCAATCTCGCGGATTCGGACGAAGCGACCGATCCGAAGAGTTTCGACGGAATTGAAGGCGTGCGGGTGACGAATTAAACCGTCTCGGCTTCCCGCGCCCGCTCGGCGCGCTTGCGCTCGTTGGGATCGAGCAGCTTCTTGCGCAGCCGGATCGACTTCGGCGTCACCTCGACGAGCTCATCGTCCTGGATGTAGGCGAGCGCCTTCTCCAGCGTCATGCGGATCGGCGGCGTGAGCCGCACCGCCTCGTCCTTCGAGGTGGTGCGGATGTTGGTGAGCTGCTTGCCCTTGAGCAGATTGATCTCAAGGTCGTTGTCGCGGGTATGCTCGCCGACGATCATGCCGCGATAGATCTTCCACCCCGGCTCGATCATCATCGGCCCGCGGTCTTCCAGCTTGAACATCGCGTAGGCGACTGCCTCGCCCTGCTCATTGGCGATCAGCACGCCGTTGCGGCGGCCCTCGATCTCGCCCTTGTGCGGCGTATAGCCGTGGAACAGGCGGTTCATGATCGCGGTGCCGCGCGTGTCGGTCAGCAATTCGCCCTGATAGCCGATCAGCCCGCGCGTCGGCGCGAAGAACACGAGCCGCGTGCGGTGCCCGCCGGAGGGCCGCATCTCGATCAGTTCGGCTTTGCGCTCGGACATCTTCTGCACCACGACGCCGGAATGCTCCTCGTCGACGTCGATCACGACCTCTTCGAGCGGCTCTTCCAGGTCGCCCGCCGGGTTCCGGCGCAGCAGTACCTTGGGGCGCGACACGGAGAGCTCGAAGCCCTCGCGCCGCATCGTCTCGATCAGGATGCCGAGCTGCAATTCGCCGCGGCCCGCGACCTCCATGGCGTCGCCCTCGTCGGCCTCGCGCACGCGCAACGCCACATTGCCCTCGCCTTCGCGCAGCAGCCGGTCGCGGATCATGCGGCCGGTGACCTTGTCGCCTTCGGTGCCGGCGAGCGGCGAGTCGTTCACGCGGAACGTCATCGCCAGCGTCGGCGGATCGATCGGCTGCGCGGGAATCGGCGTCTCGACTTCCGGCGCGCAAATCGTGTGGGCGACCGTCGCGTTCGGCAGTCCCGCAAGCGCGACGATGTCGCCGGCGCTCGCCTCATCGACCGGCACGCGCTCGAGCCCGCGGAAGGCCAGCACCTTCATGATGCGGCCGCTTTCCACCAGCGTGCCGTCATGGTCGAGCACCTTCACGATCTGGTTCGGTTTCACCGAACCCGACGTGATGCGGCCTGTGACGATGCGGCCGAGATAGGGGTTCGCCTCCAGGATCGTGCCGAGCAGGCGGAACGGACCGTCCTCGACCACCGGCGGCCTGACGTGGCTGAGAATCAGGTCGAACAGCGGCTGCATGCGGTCGTCATGCGAGCCGTCGAGGCTGGTCGCCATCCAGCCTTGTTTCGCCGAGCCGTAGAGAATCGGAAAGTCGAGTTGATCGTCGGTCGCATCGAGCGCGGCGAACAGGTCGAACACCTCGTTCACCACTTCCACCGGACGCGCGTCCGGGCGATCCACCTTGTTGATGACCACGATGGGCTTCAGGCCCATCTTCAGCGCCTTCGACACGACGAATTTGGTCTGCGGCAGCGGCCCCTCGGCGGCATCCACCAGCACCAGCGCGCCGTCCACCATGTTGAGGATGCGCTCGACCTCGCCGCCGAAATCCGCATGGCCCGGCGTGTCGACGATGTTGATGCGCGTGTCCTTCCACTGGATGGACGTCGCCTTGGCGAGGATCGTGATGCCGCGCTCGCGCTCCAGGTCGTTGGAATCCATCGCCCGCTCGACCTGGCGCTGGTTGTCCCGATACGTGCCCGACTGCTGCAGCAGGCGATCGACCAGCGTGGTCTTGCCATGGTCGACGTGGGCGATGATCGCCACGTTGCGGAGATTCATGAGTGATTCCAAGGATTCGTCACGCAAAACTGCGGATCGATATTGCGGCGCAATATAGGGATCGCGGCCCGGAAGGCAATGAGTAGTTCAGGTCACCGGGTCAGGTCTTCAATCGCGCAGCCCTGCCGCGCTGGATCAGTTTCCACCCGCCGTAGGAGACGAGCAGACAAGCAGCCCACAACAATCCCAGACCCAGGAAGATCCCGACGTCGCGCAATGCGACCTCCAGCATGAGGGGAATCGAAATGACCGTGCAGATCCCCGGAAGGAGCAGCACGGCGCCGCCGAGCACCATCAATCCCGCGCCCAGAGAGTAATCCTTGTACGGCTCGGGTTCCGGAGGACGTGGCTGTTCAGGCGTGCTCATCGCTTCGAATCTTTCATGACGCGCCTCAACAGTTTCAGTCCGCCGTACGAAATCAGCAGACAAACCGCCCAGAACACAGCCCACGTGAGAAGGTAGACCCAATGGGCGTTCGGAAG
>JAXDOA010000531.1:0-8738 GCA_034669125.1 Hyphomicrobiales bacterium | reverse complement strand
GGCGTTTCATTTTCCGAGAGCTCGTTCTTCCCGGTCCCGCCCGACGTGATGCTGATTCCGATGTCGCTCGCGCGGCCAGACAAGGCGTACCACTACGCTTTCATCTGTACGCTGACCTCGGTCGCGGGCGGCATCGTCGGCTATCTGATCGGCTCGCTGCTGTATGACTCGCTTGGGCTTTTGGTCATCCAGCTTTACGGCTATGGCGAGAAGATCGAGGCGTTCCGCGAGATGTACCGGCAATGGGGTGCCTGGATCATCCTGCTGAAGGGCCTGACGCCGATCCCCTACAAGCTTGTGACCATTTCGTCCGGGTTCGTCGGCTACAACTTCTTCCTGTTTGTGCTTTTGTCCCTGATCACGCGCGGCGCGCGCTTTTATCTGCTCGCGTTCCTGCTGCATCGCTATGGACCTTGGGCGCGCGAAATCATTGAAAAACGGCTCGGTTTGTGGACCGCCATCGGCGCCGTGTCGCTGGTGGGCGGGTTCCTGATCGTATACGGCATCTTTTAAGCCTCCTCATTTCTGCCACGCGGGGGGCGCAGGACCTGCCCCGTACAGCCATGATCGCAGCGATGCATTTTCCCGGTCGTTCGGCGCGTGCGCTTGTCGGCGCAGCGTTGCTGCTGGCCGCGCCCGCGCTCGCGCAGAACGTAACTCCGCCGCCGGCCGATCCGCCGGCGGTGATTGTCGCGCCGCCGGCCGATCCGCCGGCGGTGATCGTCGCGCCGCCGCCGCCTCCACCGCAGGCGGGGCTGCCGCCGCCACGCGAAGTGTTCGGCGCGATCGGCCGGTTCATCGACCAGTCGATCTCGAGCGTGGGTGCGGGTGTGAACGCCGGCGTGCGTGGCGCAGGCGAGACGCTCGGCGCCACCACCAACGCGGCCGGCGATCTCGCCAAGGGCGTTGGCGATGCAGCCGGGACCGTCGCGCGGTTGCCGACAACGAACGTTGTCTCCGGTCACGAGCTTTGCACCGCCGCGCCGAACGGCGCGCCGGATTGCGCCGGCGCGAGCGCGGCGCTGTGCCGATCCAAGGGCTTCGAGCGCGGCAACAGCCTCGACATCACCTCCGCCTTCAAGTGCCCCGCAGCGCTATGGCGGGAGGGCCGCGCGCCCAATCCGCAGGAGTGCCGCGACGAGTCGTTCGTCTCGCGCGCGCTTTGCCAATAAGACGGTGTTCTCCGCCACCGATCTGTGATGTCATCCCTGCAGAAAATTGTCGCGGAGGATAGGCCACGTGAACCTTCATGCACTGCTACTCGAACGGGAGGCTGCGGGCCGCCCCGTGACCGTCGGCCTGATCGGCGCCGGCAAGTTCGGCACCATGTTTCTTGCGCAGATCCGGCGCACGCGCGGCATGCATCTCGTCGGCATTGCGGACTTGTCAGCAGAGCGCGCCGGGAAGGCGCTTGCCTCATGCGGCTGGGACGAGCAGCAGTACCAGGCAAGCTCGCTCGGCGATGCGTTCAGGAGCGGCCGCACGCACATCACGCAGGATTCGGACGCGCTGATCGCGTTCCCCGACATCGAGGTGATCGTCGAGGCGACCGGCGATCCCAAGGCCGCCAACCGCCATGCGCTGAAAAACATCGAGCACGGCAAGCACGTTGTGATGGTCAACGTCGAGGCCGACGTGGTGGCGGGGCCGCTGCTCACCGCCAAGGCGCGCGCCGCCGGCGTGATCTACAGCCTCGCGTGGGGCGATCAGCCGGCGCTGATCTGCGAGCATGTCGACTGGGCGCGCGCCTGCGGCTTCGAGGTGGTCTCGGCCGGCAAGGGCACGCGCTATCACCCGACCTTCCATCAATCGACGCCCGACACCGTGTGGGAGAATTTCGGACTGCCGCCCGAGGTGGTCGCGAAGGGCGGCATGAATCCGAAGATGTTCAACTCGTTCATCGACGGCACCAAGTCCGGCATCGAGATGACGGCGGTGTGCAACGCGACGGGGCTGACGCCGCAGCCGGACGGGCTCTCGTTTCCGCCCTCGTCGGTCTATGACCTCGCGAAGATCTGCAAGCCGACGTCATCCGGCGGCAAGCTTGCCATCACCGGCACGACCGAAGTGGTCTCGTCGCTGCATCGCGACAAGACGGGCGTCGAGAACCATCTGCAGCTCGGCACTTACGTGGTGGTCAAGGCCGGGCACGAGTACGTGCGGCGCTGCGCCCAGGAGTACAGCATCCTGCCGGACGAGAATTTCGAGCACATGGCGCTCTATCGCCCGACCCACATGATCGGGCTTGAACTCGGCATCTCGGTTGCGTCCGCGGCGCTGCGCAAGGAAGCGACCGGCGCGCCGACCGGCTTTCGCTCCGACGTGATCGCGACCGCGAAGAAGACCATGAAGGCGGGCGAGATGCTCGACGGCGAGGGCGGCTATTGCGTGTGGGGCAAGCAGACGCCGGCCGACCGCTCGCTCGACGAGGGGCTCTTGCCGCTCGGCCTCGCGCACAACGTCAAGCTCAAACGCGATGTCGCGACCGGCGAAGCGCTCAAGTGGGCGGATGTGGACTATGACCGAGAAGATTTCGCCGTGAAAGTCCGCCGCGAGATGGAAGCCGCATTCGGGCGGCGGAATGTGTAGCGAGGTTGTCATCCCGGGCGACCGAAGGGAGACCCGGGATCCATAACCACCCGCTGCGCCGATTGGATAAGTTTGCGTTTATGGGTCCCGGCTCGCGCGGCGCTGCGCGCCGCTTGGCCGGGATGACACAAGAGAGAGGGTCACATGCGCGGAACGTTCAAGGCACTGGTGCTCGGCATCGCGATGGCGATGACACTTGCGCCCGCCAGGGCGCAGACCCAGCTCACCGTCATCGTCTTTCCAGGCGTGCAAAATCTGCCGATGTTTGCCGCGCAGGCGAAAGGCCTGTTCGCGAAGCGCGGCCTTGCGGTCGATCTGAAGTTCACGCCCAATTCCGATGAGTTGCGCAACGGGCTTGCCGAAGGCCGCTACCAGATCGCTCATTCGGCGATCGACAATGCGTTCGCGATGAAAGACAAGGCCAATGTCGATATCGCGGTGGTGCTCGGCGGCGACGACAGCTTCAACCGCCTCATCGTGCAGCCCGAGATCAACTCGCTCGCCGACCTCAAGGGCAAGACGGTCGCGGTCGATGCGGTGAATACCGCTTATGCGTTCCAGCTTTACGAAATGCTGCGCCAGAAGGGGCTCAACAAGGGCGACTACGAGGTGAAGCCGGTCGGCGGGACGAGCCAGCGGCTTGAAGCCTTGATCAAGGACAAGACCTACGCGGCCGCGATGATGAATCCGCCGTTCTCGATCCGCGCCGAAAAGGCCGGCCTCAAGGCAATCGACACGGCGGCGAACGCGCTCGGCGCGTATCAGGGTTCGGCCGCCTTCGTGCTGCGCACATGGGGCGCGGCGAATAGCGACACGGTCGTCAAATATGCGCAGGCCTACATCGAAGGGCTGCGCTGGATGCTTGAGCCCAAGAACAAATCCGAGGCGGTCGGCCTGCTGGTGGAGCGGTTGAAGCTGCCCGAGGATGTCGCCGCGCAAGCCTATGACGCGACGCTCAAGGGCTTCCACAAGGACGGCGCGCTGGACATGGACGGCGTGCGCAATGTGCTCAAGCTGCGCGCGCAGTTCGAAGGCGGCACGCCGGCGGCGCCGGAGAAGTACATCGATCTCAGTTATTACCAGAAGGCGCTCGCGGGATTGTGAGGCTGCGACAGGCAGCGAGAGTCATTTTTGGAAAGGGTCTTCGATGAAGCGCCTCGTATTCGCGTTGCTGTGTTTTCTTTGCCTCGAAAGCCCCGTTCTCGCTCAATTTGCACGGGGACAGATCTGGACCACCGAGAAGGGATCGACGTTGGTCATCACCGCGGTAACGCCTGGCGGTTTCCGCGGAACGTTCACCAACAAATCGGCCGACTTCTTCCCCTGCAGCGTGCCATCGCCGGCAACGGCGACCGCTTCATTCGCGATTACCATGTCGGTCAATTTCACGAAATGCAGGGCGACGGCCGTCTGGCGGGGCGACACGGACCGAGTCATGGCGATCACGGCGCCTTGGACACTCACATACGTCGATCAGACCGGCAAACCGCAGACCAAATATGGCTTCGATGTCTTCTTCCGTACGCGTTGAATCGAGAATGGCGCTCTGAAGGGCTCTTTCTTCAGCGCCTCAGGCTGCCGGGGTTGCCGATCAGCCGATCCACCTCTGCCACACCCAGAAACAGGTGATACAGCACGCGCGCGGGCGTGACCGGCGCCATCGGCGTGCCGTCGCGTGCGAGCTGATTGTGCCAGTTCGCGCCGTCCGGGCGCATGAATGATTTTGCGATCAGCGCGAGATGCGCCGCAATCGCGCCGCGCGCGGTCTCGTCATTGAACCATTCGGCGCGCGCCACGCAGGCCTTGAGGTGTTCGGTCTGCGGCCAGAGCAGCTTGGTGCCGGCAACAAGCGCGCCCGAGGCATCGACGCCGTCGAACACGATACCGTCCTGATCGAGCCCATGCCGGGTCCCGAACGCGAACAGCCGCTCGGCGTAAGGCGCCACACTGTCGTCGTGCGCGGCGCGGACATATTCGTGCAGCAGCCATACCCATTCGAATTGATGGCCAGGTTCGCGCAAACTTCCCTCGGCGCCCGGGGCCGGCGACCAGTCTTCGGCGAAAAACTCGATCAACGCGCCGGTCTCGGGATCGGCAAAACGGCGCTTGAACAGATCGATCAGCGCACCGGCGCGGCGCAGCCAGTTCTTCTCTCCGGTTGCGACGTGAAGCGCGAGCAGCGCCTCGAGCAGATGCATGTGCGGGTTCTGCCGGCGTGGCAGCTTTACGTCCGAGCGGCCCGGCACGAACTCCTCGAGAAACCCGCCATGGCGCGGGTGCGCCAGCCGATGCTGCATGAACTCCCACGTGGCATCGGCAAGCTGGATCGCGCTGACGTCGCCGGTTGCGCGGAAATACCAGGCGAGCGCGAACAGCACGAAGGCGTGGTCGTAGGCATCGCGCGTGTTGTCGAGTGTCGCGCCGTCGACCGAGACGTTACGAAACCAGCCGCCGTCCGGCGCCCGCGCGGCGCGCATCAGGAAGGCGAGGCCATGGCGGGCGGCCTCACGATAAGCGGGATCGTGGCTCAGCAGATAGGCGTGGCTGAACACATAGGTGAGGCGCGCCTGCACCAATGTGCTGCGCCGCTGATTGGTGATGGCCGAGCCGAGCGCGTCGAGGTTTTCGAAGAAGCCGCCGGCCGGATCGTGCGTGCGCGCGAGCCAGAAGCGGCAGACGTGATCGATGAGCCAGGGCCGCAGCGTGGCAGGATCGTCGGGATCGAACAGGAGCATGTGCGCCGCCTTGTCACGCCGCGTTCGTGCGCGCTAGCATGTTAGCCTGAAAAGATGACGCTCGGACACGAAGCCGGGCGCATAACGGGAGGGACACCATGCCACGATTCTTGGTCGTGCTCGCTGCGCTTTGTCTGACGATCGCCGCTCCGGCGACGCCGGTACGCGCCCAGGACGCCGTCACGCTGCACGGCGCCGTGCAGTTCAACGACGACCATGCCTTCAACAAGGCGCTGCTCAAGTTCGAGGAGCTGGTCAAGAAATACTACGGCAAGCCGATCAACTTCGTGCTCCATCGCAATAGCGAGTTGGGGCTGGAAAAGGACTATTTCGCCTACATGAATCAGGGCATCTCGGTGGATTACGGCATCGTGTCGCCGGCCCACATGTCGACCTTCTCGAAGGCAGCTCCCTTCATCGACGCGCCGTTCCTGTTCCGCGATCTCGATCACTGGAACAAGGTGCTCGATGCCGACGTACTCAAGCCAGTCGCGGACGAAATCGCCCAGAAGGCCGAGGTGATGCTGATCGGCTACGCGGGAGGCGGCACGCGCAACATCTTCATCAACAAGAAGGTCAGCAATCTTGCCGAAATGAAGGGCCTGAAAGTGCGCGTGCAAGGCGCGCCGATCTGGAGCAAGACCTTCTCGGCGGTCGGTATGTCGCCGACCGTCATCGCCTATAACGAGGTCTACAACGCGATCCAGAACAACGTCATCAACGCGGGCGAGAATGAAGCCGCGGGCGTCGAGGCAATGAAGTTCTACGAAGTCGGCCCGAATCTTTCGATGACCGAGCATGCGATCACGATCCGGCCGATCTGCTTCTCGGCGAAGACCTTCAAGAAACTGCCGGCCGACCTGCAGGCCGCGATCATCAAGGCCGGCAAGGAGGCCGGCGCCTATGGCCGGCAGGTCGAGTCGTCGGAAGACACGGCGAAACTCGACACGCTCGAGAAGGCCGGCAAACTCAAGCGCATCGCGTTCACCGACCGCGCCGAGATGAAGAAGCTCGCCGATCCGGTCATGGCCGCTTACGCCAAGGAGATCGGCGCCGACGACATCTTCGCCAAGATCAACGCGATCAAGTAGCCCTGCCTTGTGCGGCGCGGCCTTCGGGCCGCGCCGCACTCCATATCAGGTAAGTACCCCCGCGCATGCGAACTTTGATCAACGCCTACAGCCGGTTGCTGACCTGGCTGATGGTCGCGACTGTCGCGGTCCTGGTATTCCCGGTCTCGCTGCAGGTTTTCTCGCGCTACACCGCGCTGTTGCCGAGCTACATCTGGACCGAGGAGCTTTCGCGCTTCCTGTTCATCTGGATGGTGATGCTCGGCGCGATGATCGGCATCAAGGAGGGCACGCATTTCGAGGTCGACGTTTGGCCCGAGCTCGGCAAGCGCGCGAACGCGGCGCTCAAGATCGTCTCGCACCTGTTCGTGCTGATCTTCGCGGTGGTGTTCGTCTATTGGGGCATCAAGTTCGTGCAGTTCGGCTGGTATCAGGAATCCGAACTGGCCGAATTGCCGATGCCGTTCATTTTTTTCGCGTGGCCGCTGACGGGCGCAACCTGGCTCCTGTTCCTCGGCGAAATTTTCTACGACAACGTCCGCATCGTGCTCGGCAAGGACGCGTCATGACGCAGGTCGCGCTCACGCCGGGCATGGCGGCTCTGGTCCTGTTTGGCTCGTTCTTCATTCTGATCGCCCTGCGCGTGCCGGTCGCCTTCGCGCTCGGGCTTGCCTGCATGCCGGTGCTGATTTACGACCCGCGGCTTTCGCCGATGGTGTTGTTCAACGAAACCTTCAAATCCTACAACTCGTTCATTCTGCTGGCGGTGCCGTTCTTCCTGCTCACCGCCAACCTGATGGGCGTCGGCGGCATCACCGACCGGCTGGTGCACCTGTCGCGCACCATGGTCGGCACCTGGCCCGGTTCGCTCGCGCAGATCAATGTCGTGTTGTCGGTGTTCTTCGCCGGCATCTCGGGGTCGTCGACGGCTGATGCCGCGAGCCAGAGCAAGATCTTCATCGATGCGCAGACCAAGGAGGGCTACGATCTATCGTTCTCGATCGCCATTACGGCGGTGTCCGCCGTGCTCGCCGTGATCATCCCGCCGTCGATCCTGATGGTCGTGTGGGGCGGCGTGCTCTCGGTATCGATCGGTGCGCTGCTGCTCGCCGGCATCATTCCGGGCCTGCTGATCGCCGCCGCCCAGATGGCGACCGTGCATGTCTACGCCAAGCTGCGCAATTACCCGGTCTATCCGCGCTCGACCTTACGTGAATTCTTCTGTTCGGCCGCGCAATCGCTCCCCGCGCTGATGACGCCGTTCATCATTGTCGGCGGCGTGCTGCTCGGATGGTTCACCCCGACCGAGTCGGCGTGCATCGCCGTCATCTATGCGGCGCTCCTTTCGATCATCATCTATCGCGAGATGGACTTGAAGCAGCTCTATGGCGCGTTGTCGGAGACCGGACGGCTCGCCGCGGTCGCGCTGTTCTGCGTCGGGACCGCCTCGGCGTTCGGCTGGCTGCTCGCCTACTACCAGATCCCGCGCGCCCTGCTCGCCAACGTCACGACGTGGGGCATGGGGATTACCGGCGTCGGGTTTTTCATCGCCTTCTGCTTCCTCGTCGTCGGCTGCTTCCTCGATGCGATCCCGGCCATCATCATCGTCGGCACGACGCTGGAGCCGCTGTCGCGTTCGGTCGACATGCACCCGGTTCAGTTTGCGATCATCGGGATCGTGTCGCTGGCGTTCGGGCTGGTGACGCCGCCGTACGGGCTGTGCCTGATGATCGCCTGCGCGGTCGCCAAGGTGCGGCTGCGCTATGCGCTCAAGGACACGATGATCATGCTGGTGCCGATGCTGGTCGTGCTGGCCGCGCTCATCGTTTGGCCGGAACTGATCCTGATCCTGCCGCGGCTGATCTCGCCGGAATTCTTGAAGTAGCTACTCCGACGGCTCTTTCGCCGCGGGCTCCGGCTTCTTGCGCAGCGATCCGACAGCGCTGCGCACGCGCTGAACCGCATTCCATAGCGGTTCAGTTTTCTTGATGGCACGCTTGATGCGCCGCCAGCCGAGCGAAACGGCGGCCGAGGGCCAGCCGCGGATCGTCACCGCAGCCGCATAGTCGTGCAGATGCTTCTCGCTCTCACACCATTCGCGCTTGTAGGGCTCGTCGCCGATGGTGAAATCGAAACGCTTGCGCCCGCGTTCGAGCGCGAAGCGCAACAGTTCGCGCAAGTGCGCGGCGCCGGGCCCGAAGCGCGAAACCTCGCCGTCGTCGTAGCTCGCGAGCACATGATAGTAGCAGTCGCCGAAGGTGAGCCCGAGATTGACCGCCGCAAAGTTCTCGCCGACGTCGAGACGGCTCAAATGCACCAGCGCGCGCGTGCGGGGCGAGGCGGC
>JAXDOA010000530.1:0-8074 GCA_034669125.1 Hyphomicrobiales bacterium | reverse complement strand
GATGAGCGACGCAGTCACAAGCCCGGCCGCCACCACGACGATCATGATGGTGCAGACCGCGTTGATCTCCGGTTTCACGCCGAGGCGCACCTCCGAATAGATCCGGATCGGCAGCGTGGTCGCGCCCGGACCGGTGACGAAGCTTGCCAGCACGAGATCGTCGAGCGAGAGCGCGAAGGCGAGCATCCAGCCCGAAGCGACCGCGGGCCAGATCAGCGGCAGCGTGACGGTGAAGAAGGTGCGCAGCGGCGGACAGCCGAGGTCCATCGCGGCTTCCTCCAGACTCATGTCGAACGTCACGAGCCGCGACTGCACCACCACGGCGACGAAGCACAGCGTCAGCGTCGTGTGCGCGACCGCGATGGTCCAGAAACCGCGGTCGATCTCGGCCGCCACGAACAGCAGCAGCAGCGACAGCCCGGTGACGACCTCGGGCATGACCAGTGGCGCGTAGATCATGCCGGAGAACGCCAGCCGCCCGCGGAAGCGGCCGCCGCGCGTGAGCGCCAGCGCCGCAAGCGTGCCAAGCACGGTGGCGGCGGTCGCGGAGAGCAACGCGATGCGAAACGACACGGATGCTGCTTCGAGCATCGCGGAGTCGTCGAGCAAGGCGCGATACCAGCGCAGCGACCACCCGCTCCAGACCGTGACGAGGCGCGAGTCGTTGAACGAGTTGATCACCAGGATCGCGATCGGCAGATAGAGAAACGCGAGGCCGAGCGCGAGCGCCGTGAGGTTGATGGTGCCGAGGCGCTTCATGACTATCGCCTCTCCAATTGGCGCGTCTCACGCTGCCGGTAGATCAGGATCGGCGTCACCAGCAAAGCGAGCAGCACGACCGCGAGCGCGGAGGCGACCGGCCAGTCGCGGTTGCCGA
The DNA here is from genome assembly GCA_034669125.1 of Hyphomicrobiales bacterium. Classification (GTDB taxonomy): domain Bacteria; phylum Pseudomonadota; class Alphaproteobacteria; order Rhizobiales; family Xanthobacteraceae; genus PALSA-894. The sequence continues at coordinate 7,197 of JAXDOA010000530.1, read as the reverse complement.
AGAATTCCAGCCACAGGATCTGGCCGATCATCGAGGTGGACGACGAGCCGAGCAGGTCGGGAATGACGAACTCGCCCATGATCGGAATGAAGCAGAGCAGCGCGCCAGCGACGATGCCCGGCAGCGACAGCGGCACGGTCACGCCGAGGAACGTGCGCCACGGCGGCGCGCCGAGGTCGGCGGCGGCTTCGAGCAGCGTTTCGTCCATCTTCTCCAGCGCGGCGTAGAGCGGCAGCACCATGAACGGGAAGTACGAGTAGACGATGCCGATATAAACCGCGTAGTCGGTCGCGAGCCACGAAATGGGCGCATCGACGATGCGCAACGCCATCAGCGCCTGGTTGAGTAACCCGTCGTGCTGCAGGATGTTCATCCACGCATAGACGCGGATCAGGAACGAGGTCCAGAACGGCAGCACCACGAGTAGCACCAGCACGCCCTGCCAGCGCCGCGGTGATCGCGCCAGCGCATAGGCGACGGGGTAGCCTACAGCCAACAGGATCGCGGTTGAGATCGCGGCGACCTGCAGGCTCTTCCAATAGGACCAGACATAGAGCGAGTCGGTGAACACCGTGGCGTAATTGTCGAGCGTGAGCCCGGTGAAAAATTCCCTCACGCCTTCCCAGCCGGCGGCGAGATCGAACACCGGTACGTAGGGCGGCTGCGCGATCGCAGTCTGCGAGACACTGATCTTCAGGACGATAAGGAACGGAGCCAAGAAAAATACAACGAGCCACGCATAGGGCACGAGGATCGCGGCCCGTGTGGTCCAGTGGCGGCGCTGCGCGTTCTTCACACCATCACTCCGTCAGCAGCACGCCGGCCTCCGGCGTCCAGGACAGCCACACGCGGTCGTTCACCCGGATCGTCCGCGCGGGAGGCTGCTCGTTCATCGCCGCGGCCTTGAGCACGAGCCCGTCGTCGAGCCGCACCTTGTAGTGCGAGACCGTGCCGAGATAGCCGATGTCGGTGACGGTTCCGGCGGCGCCATTTTCGAACGAGCCGTCGGGCACCGCATGCAGGAGGCGGATTTTCTCCGGCCGCAGCGCGACCGCGATCGGGCCGGGCGCGACCGGCGCATGCGCGACCCGCAGGCGCAGGCCCTCGCGTTCGACCATGACGAATGAGGGGTACACCGCGGTCACGCGCCCCTCGATCAAATTGACGTCGCCGACGAAGCCCGCGACCCAGCGCGAGGCCGGCCGCTCGTAGACGTCGACCGGCGCACCGACCTGCGCGAGCTTTCCGTTGCTCATCACGGCGATGCGGTCGGCGACGGTCATCGCCTCGTCCTGATCGTGCGTCACGATCACGAACGTCGTCCCGAGCCGCCGTTGCAGTTCTTTCAGCTCGAAGCGGGTTTCCTCACGCAGCTTGCGGTCGAGCGCGGCGAGCGGCTCGTCGAGCAGCAGCACTTTGGGGCGCTTGGCAAGCGAGCGCGCGAGCGCCACGCGCTGGCGCTGTCCGCCGGAAAGCTGGTCGGGCCTGCGCGCCGCAAGGCTTCTCAGTTGCACCAACGCCAGCATCTCGTCGACGCGCGCCGCGATCTCGTCCTTCGGCAGCTTGTCCTGCCGCAGCCCGAACGCCACGTTGCCGAAGACCGTCATGTGCGGGAACAGCGCGTAGCTCTGGAACATCATGTTGACCGGCCGGCGATACGGCGGGATGCCGGCGAGGTCCTGGCCGGCCAGCAGCACGTGCCCGTCGTCCGGGGTCTCGAAGCCCGCGAGCAGGCGCAGCAGCGTGGTCTTGCCGCAGCCGGAGGGGCCAAGCAGCGCGAAGAACTCGTGGTCGAAAATGTCGAGGGTCAGCCCGTCGACGGCGGTGAAATCGCCGAAGCGCTTGGTGATTCGGTCGAACCTGACGAGTGCCGCCATGGCGGCACGCTAAACATATTTGGAGACGCTGCAAAACCGGTCAGCGGCCGGACCGCGTGTGAGGTCACGGCGCCGCGATCATGCTCTGCATCGGTTCCAGGAACAGCTTGCGCGGCTCCGGTCCGTAGTAATCGCCAAGCCGCACCATCGCGCGCGGATGGTTCACGATCGCCACGACGCGGTCGAGCAGCGCCTTGCCGGACACCGGCTTCTTGAGGAACTCGTTGACGCCAAGCCGCGAGGCCTCGATCACGCGCCAGCGTTCCACATGGCCGGTGAGCATGATGATCGGGACGTCGGGCACCGGAAACACGCCCGGCGAGCGCACGATGCGCACCAGTTCGGCGCCGTTGAGCAGCGGCATTTCCCAGTCGAGGATGACGAGGTCGGGGGCGAACATGCGGATCGCCTCAAGCCCGGCGATGCCGTCGGCGGCCTCGTGGATGTTTTTGACGCCGATATTGACGAGGATGTTGCGCACGACTTTGCGCATGTACTGATTGTCGTCGACAATCAGCACGGTGAGCGACTGCATCAGCTTGTCGATGCGATTGGTCGAGATCGCGCTCATGGCCGCAGAAGCCCCCCGCCGGAATCTCCGGCTCCGTTGCGCCACTAAAGCAGGTCCGGATGAGGGTCGCGTAAAATCGATGCTTAAAATTGTAGCCAATCGGCCCGGCGGCCCACGGAGAAGGAAGTGGGGCGTGTACGCATAAAGATGCGCAGCGAATCGTGATTCTACTCCGCCCTGATCCCTGCTTCTTTAACAGCGCGGACGTACTTTTCGTACTGCCGTTTGATGTGGGCGCGAAAATTGTCCTCGCAGGTCCCGACCACATCCAAACCTTGCGCAACCAGCTTCTCGGTCACCGCCAGAGCACGCAACGCTGACGTCAGCATTGTCGCAAGGCGCGCGATCGTTTCCCGCGGAGTCTTGGCCGGTGCGACGAGCCCGAAGAATGCCGACGTTTCGTAATCTTTGTAGCCGGCCTCCATGAATGTCGGCACATTCGGCAGCTGTTTGAGCCGCTCGCGCGACGTGACGGCGAGCGCGCGCAGCTTGCCGGAGTGAACGTGCTCCATCACTTCGTTGTAATTGGTGAGCACCGACGTGACGTGGCCGCCGAGGATGGCGTTCACCGCCGGGGCACCGCCGGTGAATGGCACGTAGGTCAAGTTTATCTGCGCTGCTTGCTTGAACATCTCACCCGCAATGTGCTGCGTCGTCGCCGGACCGACCGTTGCGTAGGACAATTCGCCTGGTTTCGCTTTCGCCGCCTCCACCAGGTCCTTGAGCGAGCGGAACGGAGACGACTCGTGCACGACCAGAACCTGCGGCGAGTCGACCAGGAAACAGACCGGTTCCAGGCTCATCGGGTCGTAGGGTAAGGAGGCGCGCACAACCGCGTTGATCACGAACGAGTTGCTCATCATCAGCAACGAGGTTCCATCGGGCGCCGAGCGCGCGACGACCTCGGTGCCAATGATGGTCCCGGCGCCAGGGCGGTTCTCGATGATAATCTTCTGCCCTGTGTCCTGTGTCGCCTGCTGGCCGATCAGCCGCGCGATGATGTCGGCGGTGCCCCCTGCCGGGAAGGGCACGACGATCTTGATGACCTTGTCTTTCAAATCCTGGGCGCGCGTCGCGTCCCCCGGGACCGCCAACACGACGATGCTCAGAGCCGCAACCAATCTTCCCAGAATATTCACGGCATGGTTCTCCCCGGTTGGCTTCAATGCGAGCCGATGCTCGCTGCTCGTGATTTGGGTCCCGATCTATGAGGACACGCCCCAGTCCTAACGCCGCGTCAAGGTGCGGCGCACGGCTTCCTGCCAGCCGCTCCATTTGCTCGCGCGCGTCGCCTCATCCATGCGCGGCTCGAACTTGCGCTCGAGCCGCCATGTCGCCGCGAACCCGTCGAGATCGGGGCAGACGCCGGCCTTGCGGCCCGCCAGATACGCCGCGCCCAGCGCGGTCGTCTCCATGAACACCGGGCGGTCCACGGGCGCGTGCGTGATGTCGGCGATGAACTGCATGGTGTAATCGCTCGCCGTCATGCCGCCGTCGACACGCAGCACCATTCCGGCACGGTCGGCCTCGGGCCAGTCGGCGCGCATCGCATCGAGCAGGTCGCGCGTCTGGTAGCCGACCGATTCGAGCGCCGCGCGGCTGAATTCGGCGGGGCCGGACTTGCGGCTCAAACCGTAGAGCGCGCCGCGCGCTTCCGCGTCCCACCAGGGCGCGCCGAGGCCGACGAAGGCCGGCACCATGTAGACGGCATCGGCGGCATCGGCGGCAGCGGCAAGCGTGCCGGTTTCGGCCGCGGTCGCGACCAGCTTCAGGCTGTCGCGCAGCCATTGCACCGCCGCGCCCGCGATGAAGATCGAGCCCTCCAGCGCGTAAGTCCGTTTGCCCTCAAGCTGATACGCGATGGTAGTGAGCAACCGTGCGCGCGATGTCACCGGCGTGTCGCCGGTGTTGAGCAGCACGAACCCGCCGGTGCCGTAGGTGCATTTCATCATGCCGGGTTTGAAGCAGCCCTGGCCGATGGTCGCGGCCTGCTGGTCCCCCGCGATGCCGAGAATGCGCACCGGCCCGCCGAGCAAATGCGGCAGCGTCGTGCCGAAATCGGACGCCGAATCGCGCACCTCCGGCAGCAGCGAAGCCGGAATGCCGAACAGGTCGAGCAATTCCGGGTCCCATTGCCCGGTGCGGATATCGAGCAGCGCGGTGCGCGCCGCGTTGGTGGCGTCGGTCGCGTGCACCTTGCCGCCGGTGAAGTGCCACAGCAGGTACGTGTCGACGGTGCCGAAGGCGAGCCGGCCGGCAACCGCCGCCTCGCGCGCGCCGCTGACATTGTCGAGCAGCCAGGCGATTTTCGTCGCCGAAAAATACGGATCGAGCAGCAGGCCGGTGCGCTCGCTGACGAGTTTCTCGTGACCCGCGCGCGTGAGCGCCGCGCAGGCATCGTGCGTGCGGCGGTCCTGCCAGACGATCGCGTTGTGAATCGGCTTGCCGGTCTTGCGGTCCCAGACGATCGTGGTTTCGCGCTGGTTGGTGATGCCGATGGCCGCGACGTCCTCCGCGCTGACCTCGGCGCTCGCCATCGCGGCGCGCGCGGTCGCAACCGACGTGGTCCAGATGCCCTGCGGATCGTGCTCGACCCAGCCCGGCGAGGGAAAGATTTGCGGAAATTCGAGCTGCGCGAATCCCTTCGGCTGCAGCGCCGCGTCGAACAGAAACGCGCGCGTCGAGGTGGTCCCCTGGTCGATGGCGAGAAGGTGAGTCACGCAGCCTCCGGTCCGGACGAATTATTCCGCAGCGGCGCGGCTAGTGTCCCGATTCCGAAGTTCGTAAGCGCCTGCTGGACACTCTCATACGAACTTCGGAATCAAAGGGACACTAGCAAACTCATGATTCTGGTGCCCCTTTGAACCCGAAGTTCGCAACCGTACCTGCAGCACGCTGCGTGCGAACTTCGGGTTCGGGGCACCAGTTGCCGTTTTCCATGAATCGGGTCAGCGCAGCTTCGGCCTCCGCCCCCACGCGCAAGCCGAGCTTCGATCTCCGCCATAACACGTCGTCGGCGGTCTCGGCGAATTCATGGCGCATCAAATAGCGTACTTCCGCCGCGGTGAGTTCGTCGCCGAAGCGCTCGCCGAGCTCATCCATCCGGCGGGCCGTGCCGAGAATGCGATCCAGGCGTGTCCCATAGGCGCGCACCAGACGGCGCGCGTTCGGCTCGGTGAGGAACGGCCAGAGCCCGCGCGCCCGGGCGGTCAGCGCCTCGACGCCGTCATAGGGGAAATCGCCGCCCGGCAGCGGCGCCTCGGCGGTCCACGACGCGCCGAGCTTGAAGGTGGGTGCGAGACGCTTGAGTGCGACCTCGGCGAGACGGCGGTAGGTGGTGATCTTGCCGCCGTAGACGGTGAGCAGCGGCGCTTCCCCGGCGCGCGCTTCCAGATCGAGCACGTATTCGCGCGTGAGGTCCTTGGCGCGGCGCGCGCCGTCGTCATAGAGCTGGCGTACGCCCGCATAGGCATGCACCACCTGATCCGGTGTCACCGGATTGCGGAAATAGACGCTCGCGGCGCCGCAGAGATATGTGATCTCGGCGGCGGTCGCGGTCGGCGCCGCGACATCGCCGGCGAAGTCCTCATCCGTGGTGCCGATCAGCGTGAGATCGCGCTCGTAGGGGATCGCGAACACCACGCGGCCGTCCGCGTTCTGGAAAATGTAGGCGTGGTCGTGCTCGAACAGCCGGCGCACCACGATGTGGCTGCCCTTCACGAGCCGCACATGCGCGTGGGCTTTCAGCCGCAGCAGGTGCTCGGAGACATCGGGTGTCCAGGCGCCCGCCGCGTTGACCAGCGCGCGCGCCGTCACGGTCTCGCGGTTGCCGCGCGCATTGAGCACGAGCTGCCAGTGGTCGCCCTCGCGGTCGGCGCGCGTGAGTTTGGTGCGCGCGCGGATGACCGCGCCGCGCTCGGCCGCGTCGACCGCATTGAGCACCACAAGGCGCGCATCGTCGACCCAGCCGTCCGAGTAGACGAAGCCCTGGCGAAAAACGCGCTTCAAGGGCTCGCCCACGATGTGGTGCGTGAGATCGAGCACCTGCGTGCCCGGCAGGATATGGCGCCCGCCGAGATGGTCGTAGAGGAACAGCCCGAGCCGCAGCATCCAGGCGGGCCGCAGCCCGGCATGATGCGGCAGCACGAAACGCAACGGCCGCGTCAGGTGCGGTGCCATGCGGATCAAAACTTCGCGCTCGATCAGCGCCTCGCGCACCAGCCGGAACGCGTAGACTTCGAGGTAGCGCAGGCCCCCGTGGATCAGCTTGGTGGACTTCGACGAGGTGCCGGAGGCAAGGTCGTTCTGCTCGACCAGCAGCACCGACAAGCCGCGCCCGGCCGCATCGCGCGCGATGCCCGCGCCGTTGATGCCGCCGCCGATAATGGCGAGGTCGTAGTCCGCCATGAAATGCCGATTCCTCGAAGCCCGGCCATGACGTGCCAATGGGGGAAAGCGAGGTCAAGCTTCGCGTGGGGCTGGATTGGCGCTATGAGGGCACGATGAGCACCGATGGTGGCCTTCGCCGGCTTCGCCGCGGTGGCCTACCTCTCCGGCAATCCTGTCATGGCTGTGTTCTTGCTTCTGATCTGCGGTTTCGGGGTCGCAAACACCGTTTGGCAGTGGCGCAGCGCGAGGCGGTAGCGTGTAGGGCTACGGGCTGCTGTTCTCAGATCAGGTCACGTGGCGTCGAAACAGGCCCGTGCCCCCCCTCAATAGGAGGCGACCCCGCCTGATGGCGGCGGCATA
>JAXDOA010000529.1:0-6453 GCA_034669125.1 Hyphomicrobiales bacterium | reverse complement strand
ATCCCGCCGCCGGTCGACGTGCCGAAGATCGCCATCTTCTTCGGGACGTTGGCTTTCACGACCACCTTCCACACCGCCATCGCGTCGTCCATCGCGGCCGGATACGGAAAGTCCGGCGGCATCCGGTAGTCGATCGAGATCACCTTGAACTTGCCGAAACCCGCCATCAGGATTCCTTCGCGCGTTCCGCTCTCGGCTGGCGCAAACACATAGCCGCCGCCATGCACATGCACGAGCAGGCGATTGCGGTTCTGCTCCGGGATGTTATCCGGCGTGAGAATGTAGGCATTCACCCCGCCGACCGTGATCTGCTCGGATTTCACGCCGAACTTCTCACGCAAGCCGGGCAACGTCGCGACGATTGCGTCGGCGCGCATCTTGATCAGCGCCTTCCACTCGGCGGCGTCTTTCGGATGCGTATTCCAGAACGACGGCAGCGGCGCGCCGATCATCGCCCGCGCCTGCGGGCTGACATCCGCGGTCGGCACGGCGATTTCCTTCGCGGGTGCTTCGCGGATGCCGGCTTCGAGCGCATAGGCCGCGCCTGACGCAATCACAAAGGCCAGCGTCAATATCGAAAGGCATGGTGTTTTCAGTTGTATCATCATGGGTCGCCTCCTCCTTGGCCCGGTCTTGATGCCGGGCGATGCTCGAGACGGTCCAATTCGGGCTTCGATGTGTCAACGCGGTTTCCGGCCGCTCAAGCGCTTGTGACTGGAATCACTCCGGCGCGGGAAACAGTGCGGACGAGCGCCCCGTCACCCAATACACCACCAGCCCGACCCATTCGCGCGCCGCCGTGTCGGTGCGGCGCAGGCCGTCGCCGACATTGGAGAACGGCCGCAACAGGTCGATGGGGCCGCGCGTGCGGAAATCGACCGGATAGGCCTCGACGGGAAATCCGGCCGCGCGAAACACGCCGATCGAGCGCGGCATGTGATGCGCCGAGGTCACGAGCAGCCAGCGCTCACCCCGCTTGGGAAGCAGCAGTTCCTTGGTGAAGCGTGCGTTCTCGTCGGTATCGCGCGATTTGCTCTCCAGAATGATGCGGCTCTTCGCGATGCCAAAGCTCTCGAACAGGCGCACGGCGAACTCGGCTTCCGTTGCGCCGTCATAGATCGGCCGTCCTGATCCCCCGGAAAACACGACATGCGCTTCCGGATAGCGCCGCACCAGTTCTGCCATCGTGGTGAGGCGCTCGGCCGCCTCGTTGAGCGCGACCTCCCCACGCGCCGGCGACACGACGGTATCGATCGCGCCGCCGAGTGAGATGATGCCCGTCGGTACGCCACGCGAAGCATCCCATGGCGGAAATCGCTCCTCGAGCGGCAGGATCAGCGCGTTACCGAGCGGCGACCACCCGGCAATCGCGATGAGAAGCAGACTCGTCACGGCGAGCCTGCGCCCTGCCCGCGCAAAGCGCGTCGCCATGAGGACGATGCCAATGAGACCAAGCGAGATGAGAATGTTGGAAGGAAGCGCGAAGAAGCCGAGGACTTTGGCAAGAATGAAAAACATTGGCTCTCGTCATTCCGGGGCGCCGCGCAGCGGCGAGCCCGGAATCCATAACCACAAGCGGAGCGACATTGCACATGTCGTGGTTATGGATTCCGGCCGTCGCTCCGCTCGACCGGAATGACGGCCTCCGTCATTTCTTCTTCCACGCCTCGTAGCGCGCCTTGGCTTCGTCGTTCGGCGGATAGAGGCCGGGCAGCGGCACGCCGCGCTCGACTTCGCTCACCACCCAACTCTCGTAGCGCTCGTGTTCGGCGCCTTCGGCGGCGACGAAATCCACCAGATCCTTCGGGATCAGCACCGCGCCGTCGTCGTCGACCACGATCACGTCATCGGGAAAGACCGCAACGCCGCCGCAGGCAATCGGCTCCTGCCAGCCGACGAACGTCAAGCCGTTGACCGATGCGGGCGCGGCCGTGCCCTGACACCACACCGGCAGATTGGTCGCAACGACGCCCGCCTTGTCGCGCACCACGCCGTCGGTGACGAGCGCTTTGACGCCGCGCCGCGCCATCCGCATGCAGAGAATATCGCCGAAGATGCCGGCCGTGGTCACGCCCATCGCGTCGGCGACCGCGATCACGCCTTCCGGCATCGCCTCGATCGCGCCGCGGGTCGAGATCGGATGCGCCCAGCTTGCGGGCGTCGCCAGATCCTCGCGCACCGGCACGAAGCGCAGCGTGAACGCCGGCCCGACGATGCGCTTCCTGGTGTCGCCGGAAAACGGCATCGCGCCCTTGATCCAGCAATGGCGGATGCCCTTCTTGAGCAGCATCGTGGTGATGGTGGCGGTGGTCACGGTCTCAAGCGTGGCAACGATGTCGGGCGCAAGACTCAAAGGACGCCTCCGGTGAGATGAAATTACGGCGCGGGGGTCAGCAATAGCGCATTCAGCGCTCGGGCACACCAGCAAGCCGAAGCCCTTCGCAGTAGCGATCACGATCGTTGTCGTTGCGCAGCGGGTAGACTTCGCGGAAGTGCGCGATGGTGAACTTCGGCTCCAGCGCGCGCAGCCGTTCCAGATGCGGCTTTGCCTCCTCGATCCGGCCGAGCAGGCCGAGCGCGGCGATCACCGGCTTGTAGGCGGCGGTGAAGTCCGGGTTGGCCTTGATGACGCGGCGGCCGACGCTGACCACCTGCTCGTACTCGCCCTCGATCATGTAGGCGATGGGATAGACCGTCTCGAAGAAGCCGTAGTGCGGATCGAACGGCGCGAGTTCGCGATACCGCTCCAGCCGCTTCAGCGCCATCTGCCAGTCGCCGATATACGCATGGGTCAACGCGTTGAGCGCCCACACATAGGCGAGATTCGGGTTAAGCCGCAGCGAGCGGTCGAAGTAGTAGAGCGCGGGCTCGAATTCCTTCTTCCAGGCGAGCGTGTGCGCATAGATGCCCAGCGCTTCGGCATTGTCGGGGTCGATCTTCATCGCACGCAGGCAATAGCCTTCCGCGACGCCGAGCGTCGCGACCGGATCGGCCGTCCATCCCTGCCCGACGTGCCACATTTCCCAATAGGCCGCCCAGGCGAGCGCCATGGCGTCGTTCGGATCGATCACGAGCGCGCGCTTGATCAGCCGCCCGGCCTCCTCGAACCTGGTGCGCTCCATGCTGTAGACCATCGGGATTGCGCGCAGCAGGAGCCCGGTCGCGCCGTGATTCTCGCGGCGCTTCGGCTGCCCTTCAATAAAGAGGATGACGGGGTCGATGCGGCCGACGATCTTGGCCGTCACCATCTCGTCGACCTTATGCAACTCGTCGGTGCCGAGCTCGAAACGGTCGCTCCACACCGGCGAGGCGTAACGCGTGAGGTCGAGCAGCCGCACGCTGATCTGGTAGCGCTTGCCGCTCAGCGTGAGCGCGCCGTCGACCACATAGTCGAGGTCGCTCGAGTGCAGCGGATCATCGTTTGCCACCGTCGCGGTCTGGCCGCGCATCAACGTCACCGGCGCGATCACGTCGAACCAACGGAACCGCGCGAGCGCAGCGGCAATTTCCTGGCTGAGCGAGAGCGCGAGACCGTCATCCTCATTGGCGCGCGTCGCGAGAAACGGCAGCACGCCGACCCGCAGACGCGTGCGAACCTGGGCAGGCACTGGAGCCTTGGCACGCTTCTGGCGGGAAACCGCATAGTCCGGCTCGCTCCTGTCCTTTTCGCCGCGCTCCTCGCGTCCGAACATGGCGATCACTTCGTACAGAGCATGGGTTTCGCGCGACGGCTCGACATCGAGCGAGCCCTTGAGGGCCTCGCGGCAGCGCGCGTATTCGCGCAAGGCCTGCGCACGTTCGCCCATGTCGGCGAGCGCGCGCATCAGGATGCGCGAAGCGCCCTCGTGCGTCGGATCGAACCGGATGAGACGCCGCGCGATGTCGGCGCGTTCGCTTGCGTCCGGATTGCTGCGGTGCGCCTGCCTGAGATCGGCCTCGAGCAGCGCTCGCAGCTTCTCGGTGAAGCGGGATCGTTCCCCGATCAGCCACTGGTCGAACGAGACGCTGAGGTTATCGAGTCCCTCAAGCAGCTCGCCGCTGCACAGCGTGGCCAGATCGCTGCGATGCGCGTTGTCCGGCGACGGCGCAAGCACCGCGAGCGCGTCGATCCAACAGAGATTGGTATTCAGCCTCACGGTCTCGCGGTCTGACGATATCAACTCGTCGGCGAGCGGCCCGAGCGCGACGATCAGCTCGCGGAAGGCCTGGCGGAAGCTGGCGCGCCCCTGAAAGTCCGGGACCCGGTCCCACAGCGTCCCCGCGAGCCGGCTGCGCGGAATGCGCGCTCCCGCGGCGAGGCAAAGGCAGCCGAGGATCGCGCGCGCCTTGCGGCCGCGCGGCAGCACGTTTTCGCCCACATAGGTTGTGGCGCGCAGCGACCCGAGCAGGTGGATGCGGACGATGGGGCGGCTGACCGGCCGGTCATGGACCTCGGCGATCCGGCCGGTCTCGAGCGCAACGACGTTTGTCAGTTCCGCCGCGGAAATGTGTTTCTGCATTGCGCACGGTTACTTTCGGTGATGTTGCCGCATCGTTTTCCCGCAATTTGCGGTTCGACGAAGCGGACATACAGTCAGCGCCTGCGTTCTCGCCGGTTGCAACTTTACAGGAGAATTATCCCCGGCTGAAGGGACTTTCACGCAAAAATCACAGTCATTTCGCGAAATACAAAATATTTTTCACAATAGTTAAACGCTGGTTTGACGCGCCACCCACCTGCTCACGCATAGGGTGAACCATCGACGCCATGCGGGCGCGATTCAACCACTGGAGGACTGATGATGACCGTTGTATTCGAGGTTAGGGTTACCGCGCCGCAGACGCGGGATTCCGGCAAAGTGCGCATGGGCTCGATGAGCCCGGGCTTTCCGGCTGTCCGCGTGACACCCGCGCAGACCGCCGATGACGGCAAGGTCCGCATGGGCTCGATGAGCCCGGGCTTCCCGGCCGTTCGCACGGGGTCGCCGCAGGCGACCGACAGTGGCAAGGTGCGGATGGGAAGCATGAGCCCGGCCTTTCCCGCGGCCCGCACCACCCCGGCACAGACCGCCGACAGCGGCAAGGTGCACCTCGGCAGCATGGCGCCCGTTCTCTAACGAGTGCCGAGGACCGTATCAGGGCAGAGATGCCCTGATACGTCGCCGTTGGTGTCCGCCGCACCGCGGCGTGTATGATGTCTTGCCCGTTCGATCCCGGGCGCATCGAGGCCGCATGGACCAGCCTTCGCCCGACATTCCGCTCGTCAAGTTCTATCGCTTCCTTCCAGGCGCGCGCGCCCCGCAGCGCGCCGACCGTTCGGCCGCGGGCTCGATGCCGACACGGGCGTTTCGCTATTGCGAGGCGATGCGGACCGCCTCGGCACTCGGCTGGTATGTTTTCCCGCCGATGAATTTCAAATTGATGTGGGACGGCGCCAACGACGTCGTGTGGAATTACGAAAACAATGACAACTGGTATTCGCTGAACGCCGCGCAATTCCCGAATTTTGCCCAGCACTTCGATTCCGTCGCGCCCCCCGAGATACGGGGTTATTCGCCGCCTTTCCTTGGATCGTTCAAGGATCCCGCCGGCCTCATGCTGTGGAGTGGCTTCGTGGCGCGCACCGCGCCGGGCTGGAGTCTGCTGGTCCGCCCGCCCGCCAATCTGACACACAGCCAGGCGTATGAGAGCTACGAGGGCATCATCGAAACCGATCGCTGGTTCGGGCCGCTGTTCGTCAACCTCCGGCTCACCCGGCCGAACGTGCCGATCGAGTTCGACGCCAACTACCCGTTCCTCCAGGTCCAGCCGGTGCACCGCAGCGTGTACGGCGACGCGCTCGATGAGTTCGAGGTCGTGAATGGCATCGAAGACCTTCAGCCCTCCGACTGGGACGACTTCCACAAGACCGTGTCGAAGCCGATGGCCGACCCGCACCGCCAGCGCGGTGAATACGCCGTGCAAACCCGCAAGCGGCGGCAAGGGGAAGAAGCCCCAACCGAGACGTAACGTCAGGCGAGGAAAAAACCGCACCGGGTATTGACGGAGGCCGTCGTTCAACGTTCAGTTGCAGGAGACAGAGAGTCGGAATGCTCCACTATCGACCGCGGCCGCCAGACGACAGCGCGACCGCCGCTCCCGCGGTGAACACGCTGGAGTCCGGTGCTCCCGCGATGGAGTTCGGGCAGGTCGGCTCTGCGGACGCTTCCAGCTCCCCGTCAGGCCTCAGGTGGCTGATGTTCTGGATGAGCGGGACGCTCACGGCGTTCATCGTCGCGGCGCTTTCGGTGCGCGCGCTTTCGCATCATTTCAACGCGTTCGAGATGATGACGGTCCGCAGCTTCGGCGGGCTGGCGATCCTGCTTGCGATGGGGCTCGCCTCGCCTGCCCTGTTGCACAGCCTCAAACGGCGCCATATGGGCCTGCAGCTCGGCCGCAACGTGGCGCATTTCGGCTCGCAGATTTGCTGGACGG
>JAXDOA010000528.1:0-9009 GCA_034669125.1 Hyphomicrobiales bacterium | reverse complement strand
GAAGCGAACGAATTGAGGGCGCGCTGCGAAGCGCGCCCTTTTCTTTTGTCCGCGGTTCTGGCATCGCGGCGCGCATGGGTTTCACGCTCACTGTCCGCGCCGAGCGCTGGCCGATTGCCGGCGCCTTCACCATTGCGCGCGGCGCGAAGACGGAAAGCCAAGTCGTGGTCGCCGAGGTGAGCGACGGAACACATACCGGGCGCGGCGAATGCGTGCCCTATGCGCGCTACGGCGAGAGTGTGCCGGGGGTCGCGGCAGCCATCGAGGCGGTGTGGTCCGCATTGGCGCGCAGCCTCACGCGGCAGGCGCTGCTGTCCGCGATGCCGGCGGGCGCGGCGCGCAACGCGCTCGATTGCGCCTTGTGGGATTTGGAAGCGAAGGCAAGCGGGCGGCCGGTCCACGCGCTCGCGGAATTGGCGGCACCGCGTCCGCTGGTGACGGCCTATACGATCTCGCTCGGAACGCCGGACGCGATGGCGGACGCCGCCCGCAAGGCATCGGCGCGCAAGCTGCTGAAGGTGAAACTCGGTGGGGAGGGCGATGCGGCGCGCATCGCCGCCGTACGCGCGGCGGCGCCGAAGGCCGAGCTGATCGTCGATGCCAATGAGTCGTGGCGCGCCGACAATCTCGCCGACAATCTCGCCGCATGCGCACAGGCCGGCGTGACGCTGATCGAGCAGCCGTTGCCGGCCGGCGATGACGCGGCGCTCGGCATAATCGCGCGGCCCATTCTGGTGTGCGCCGACGAGAGCGTGCACGACCGCGCCTCGCTCGCCGCGCTCGTTGGAAAATACGACGCGGTCAACATCAAGCTCGACAAGACCGGCGGCCTGACCGAGGCGCTCGCGATGGCGCAGGAGGCCAAGCGGCTCGGTTTCGGCCTGATGGTCGGCTGCATGGTCGCGACATCGCTCTCGATGGCGCCCGCGATGCTGGTCGCGCAGCGCGCGCGCGTGGTCGATCTCGACGGCCCGCTGCTGCTCGCGCGCGATCGGGAGAACGGGCTGCGTTACGAAGACAGTCTGGTGTACCCGGCAACCTCAGCCCTTTGGGGCTAGCGCACCGGTGCGCATCAACCGCGCCGCCAGCAACGCGAATGCCGTGCCGCCCACCGCCAGCATGGCCATCGCCGCATAGGCAAGGCTCCCGCCCGTGCCGTAGAGCACGCCTGCAAGCGCCGAGGCCGCCGCCATCGCGAGACTGCTCATCGTCGAGACGTCCCCTTGTGCGGCAGCGCGGTTTCCTTCCGGCGCGTTCTGGCTGAGAAACATCATCGTGCCGAGATGAGTGGCGCCGAACGACAGCGCGTGCAGCAATTGCAGGGGAAACAGCAGAGCGGCCGGCGGATCGAACATCATCGCGCTCCAGCGCACGATCGCGCCCGCGGCGCCGATCGCAATCAGCGTGACCGGCCCGATGCGGCGCGGCAGCCGGCCCGCATAGGCGAACAGAACGATTTCGGCGGCGACTCCGAGCGCCCACAGCGTACCGACCGTGACGCCGTTGAAGCCCTTGGCGGTCCAATCGAGTGTCGAGAAGCCGTAATAGACCGCGTGGCTCGCCTGGATCAGGCTTCCGGCGGCGGCGATCGCCAGGAACGCCGGCTGGCGCAGGTGGCTGTGTCCTTGTGGCGCTGTTGGCGCGGGCGCTTCCCCGCCCGGCGTTCGCACAAGCAAGAGTGCCGCAACCGCGAGCGCGCAGTTGCCCGCGCAGA
Organism: Hyphomicrobiales bacterium; assembly: GCA_034669125.1. Classification (GTDB taxonomy): domain Bacteria; phylum Pseudomonadota; class Alphaproteobacteria; order Rhizobiales; family Xanthobacteraceae; genus PALSA-894. Next base: position 7,295 of record JAXDOA010000528.1, on the reverse strand, counting down.
TCACCCAGATCAGGTTTCCGGGCGCGAGCACATCGAGAAGCACGCCGCCGGTCAGGTTCGCCGCGATGAAAGCGACCGAGCCCCACAGCCGCACCGGCCCGTAGCTTTTTTGGCGCTGCGCGAGACCTTTCAGTCCATACGCGTCTGTGAGCGGCAACACCGGCGCGGAGACGAATGCGACCGTGACGGCCGCGATCAGGATGAATGTGAAGCCGGTTGCGGTGGCGAGAAGCACGATCGCCACTGCGGTCGCCATGGCGGTGATGACGATCGCGCCGTGCAATGAGCCATAGCGGTCGGCAATGCGTGTTCCGGCCGGTGTCGCAATGACGCGAACCGCCTGCATGGCGGCGAGGACAAAGCCAATGGCTGCAGGATCGAGCCCGCCTGCCGTCAGCCACACGGGAAACAGCGGCAGGTGCCAGCCGATAATGGCGAAAAACGCCGCGTAGACCAGCGCCAGCCGCCACGCAAACGAGTCGTTAACGATTGCCGGCTTGAGGTGTGCCATTAAACTGAACGAGACGATTCGTGCGGTCGTTTGTCGCGAATCCCTACGGATCCATCAGGATGGCTAACCTACCGGTTCCGGCCCCGCTGAGCGACGCCGACTATGAGGCGATCGAGGGGGCCGTGATGGAGACCGCGCGGGGGCGCTGGTTCCTCGCCGAATACGCACGCCGCAACCGCAACGCCGACACCAACATGCTGCTCAAGGCGCTCGACCGCATCGAGGCGGCGATGCGTGGGCAAAGCTCGGTCGAGCCGGTCGACCGCATCCGCTTCGATCTGGTCGAGATGTCGAGGGCGATCGCGCGCACCAAGACCGAGATCGCCGCAATGAAGCCGGACGCCGATCATCACGGCAAGTTCGGCGAAGCGAGCGAAGAGCTCGATTCGGTGGTGCAGCAGACCGAGGCCGCGACCTCCGATATCCTCGCCTGCGCCGAGCGCATCCAGGAGATGGCGTGGACGTTGCGCGAGCACGGGCTGGATGCTGCGGCCTGCGACCTGCTCGATGCCAACGCGACCGAGGTCTATACCGCGTGCTCGTTCCAGGACCTGACCGGCCAGCGCACCCGCAAGGTGATCGGCGTGCTGCGCTATCTGGAAGGCCGCATCAACGCGATGATCGACATCTGGGGCCTCGATGGCGCGATGTCGGCGGAGGCTGCCGAGACGCGCGCGGTCGAGACCGGCAAGGCGCTGCTCAACGGGCCGGCGAAGCCCGGGCAGGGGCTCGATCAGGCCGACGTCGACATGGTGATGGGACCGGCGGCGGGTTCACGCGACGCGCAGGAGATCGCGCCGCCGCTGCAGCCGGTCGAGGAAGCCGTAGCGATCGCGGATGCCGAACAGGTGAGTGAGAGCGCGCACGAAGAAGCGGCCGAGGATGAGCTTGCGGACGAGGAATTCGAAGAATTGCCGCGGCCTGCAATGCGTGCCGCCGCGCCTGCGAGCGATCCGCTCGCGCCGTTCATGGCGCTGAGCGCGGAAGAGAAGATCGCGCTGTTTACCTGAGCGGAGCTACGCCACCAGCCGGTGAAACAGCTCCGGATCGACGTTGCCGCCTGACAACACGGCGACGACGACCTTGCCCTTCACGTCCACCCGTCCGGCGAGCAGCGCCGCAAGACCGATGGCTCCGCCGGGTTCGACCACCAGCTTCAATTCGCGGAATGCGAACGAGACAGCGCGCGCCACCTCCTCGTCGCTCGCCGTGAAGCCTTCGCCGATCAGCTTGCGGTTGATCGCGAAAGTAATGTTGCCGGGCGTGTTCGACATCAGCGCGTCGCAGATGGTGCCGCTCATGCGCGCGTTCTTCTCGTGCTTGCCCGACCGGAACGAGCGCGCGGTGTCGTCGAAGCCTTCCGGCTCGGCGGTGTAGATCTTTGCGTTGGGGGCGCGCGCCTTGATGGCAAGCGAAATGCCGGCCGCGAGCCCGCCGCCGGAGGCGCCGCTCACCACCACGTCGGGCGTCAAACCGTGCGCGCCGAGATCCTCCATGATCTCCCGGCCGGCGGTGCCCTGTCCGGCGATAATGAACGGATCGTCGTAGGGCGGCACCAATGTCGCGCCGCGTTTCTCGGCGATCGCGCGTGCAATTCCCTCGCGGTCTTCCGTTTCGCGGTTGTAGAGCACGACCTCGGCGCCGAGCGCGGCGGTGCGGTCGCGCTTCGGCTTCGGGGCGTCGGACGGCATCACGATGGTTGCCGCCATGTCGAGCAGCTTTGCGGCCGCCGCCACGCCCTGCGCGTGATTGCCCGAGGAGAAGGCCACCACGCCGCCGGCGCGCTTGTCCTGCGGCAGGGAGGAGAGCTTGTTGTAGGCGCCGCGGAATTTGAACGAGCCGGTGCGCTGCAAGGTCTCGGCCTTGAGGAACACGCGTGCGCCGGTCGCGGCATCGAGAACCGGCGAGGAAATGAGCGGCGTGCGCAGCGCAACGCCCGCAAGCCTACGCGCGGCCGTATCGACGTCGGCGGCGGTCGGTGGTGCCATGGATTCGGGTTTTTCTGACATGGGCCGCAAGGTACTGCCGCAGGCTATCGCGAAGCAAGGCGCGGCATCCGGTTCCCCCAGCGCATCGAGGCCGCTATGGTGCGCGCCTCGCGTTTTGCTTTCAGGGAGTTCGTCCATGGATCTCGGCATCGCCGGCCGCAAGGCCATCGTCTGCGCCTCGAGCAGGGGGCTTGGCCGCGCCTGCGCGTTCCGGCTGGCGGAAGCGGGCTGCGAGGTCGTGGTGAATGGGCGTGACAAGGCAAAGACCGAAAGCACAGCCGCCGAGATCGCCAAGGCGACCGGCGCGAAGGTGATCCCGGTGGTGGCGGATGTCGGGACGCCCGCCGGACAGGCCGCGCTGTTCGCCGCGATGGCGGAGCCGGACATTCTGGTGAACAACAACGCCGGACCGCCGTTCCGCGACTTCCGCGAGCTCGACCGCGAGAAAATGCTTCAGGGCGTCATCGCCAACATGGTCGTGGCGATCGAGCTGATCCAGAAAGTGATCGATCCGATGTCGGCGAAGAAATTCGGCCGCATCGTCAACATCACGTCGGGCTCGGTGAGGATGCCGATCGCGGGGCTCGATCTCTCCTCCGGCGCGCGCGCCGGTTTGACGGCGTTTCTCGCGGGCGTCGCGCGCAATGTCGCGGCCTCGAACGTGACCATCAACTTTCTGCTGCCCGGCATGTTCGACACCGATCGCCTCCGCACGAATACGGAAGCGGGCGCCAAGAAGCAGGGGATTCCGGTCGACCAGGCGCTGAACGCGCGAAAGGCAACGGTGCCGGCGAAGCGTTTCGGGGATCCGGACGAGTTCGGCGTCGCCTGCGCGTTCCTGTGCTCGGCGCATGCCGGCTACATCACGGGGCAGAACCTGTTGATCGACGGCGGGGTGTTCCCGGGCGCGTTCTGACGCGCTCGGGCGGATCTTATCTGCCGGCCGACTTGCGACTCGTCGACGCCGCTTTCCCGTCCGCGTTGGCGCCGTCCGGCTTGCCGATGACGCCATAATCGGCGGACTTGGCACCGTAGGCGGCGGACACATAGCCCTCGGCGGCGAGCCCGCGCTTGAGCAGCTCGCGCACGGCCGCGGCGCGGCTCGGCATCCGCACCTTGAAGCGGAAATCGTCCAGAACGTTCAATTCCTCAGGCGAGAGCATGATTTGCAGGCGCTCGCCGCGGGTCTGTTCCTCGCTCATGGGCTGCCCCCTTCGCCGCTTCTCCTTCAGGCCATTTCAGGCCGCTACTCACAATAACGCAACGGCACAAGTTGAGTTCCTTACTCAATCACAGCCTTTTGAGCGGAGTCAAGCCATTTAGTATTCTCATGCAATGACGCAAGTATATCATCTTGTACAATCAGCCAATACTTCGCAAAATAGTAATTGAAAAGTATTCGTTGCGCCGTTGTCCAAAGAGTGTATTGTACTTGTATGAGCATCATCCAACTTGACCCCGCGCGACCCAATCCGACCCATGGACCGGCTTGCGCGAAATGCGGCGGCCAGGTGCGTTTGACCGGCATCGAGCCACATCCCACGAAGGCCGCGGTCGATCTGCGGACCTTCCAATGCCTCTTCTGCGATCACGTGCAGGCCGCGATTGTGCCGCTCGGGGGCGTGAGGCTGTAGCCCGCGACGTTTGAGCGAACCCGCCTGCACGCACCCCAACGCGAACAAAAAAAGCCCGGCGCGAGCCGGGCTTTGAGTTTGGAGGTTGCAGACAGTCGTCGTGAAGCGGAAATCTCTAGGAGCGGCGCTCGGCGGTCCATGAGCCCGAGCATTCGCCGGAGCCCGCGGTCCAGCGGCCCGAGCCTTCGTTCCCTGAAAGCTGGCCGGTACCCTTGGCGCTCTGGTTGCCCTTGGAAACCATCACGGTGACGGCGCCGTTCGCGCCGACATTGCCGGAGACATTGAACGAGGCCTCGCCCGCATAGCCGACCGAGCCGTTGCTGATGCGCACGGGATAGCGGTAGGCGCGGTCGCACTTGCCTTGCTCGGTCACGATCAGGACGCTCCAGTTGCCATCGAGGCTCTGCTTGCCGGCGCTGATCGGAGCGGGCGCGGCCGGCATCGCGGACACGGCGAGCATCGCGAAGGCGGCGAGGGCGGAAGCGGCGATCTGGTTGAAGGTCATGTCAGTCCCCTGTCATTTGGAATTTCGTTACCGTCTGTCTAACGCCACCCTGTTTCCGGGCGATGTTGCGATTGTGTCGTGTGTGTCGGGCACCGGTGATTCTGTTTCACGGGTCTGCCTTGCGGGCGCTCACCTGGACGACGATCGGCAACGGCCCGTTTCGACATCAGCGACAGCGAATTCTTGACAGGGGTCAGGCGCGGATGGTGCGACCACGCCCTCCAGCAGCGAGCGCCGGCGTCAATGCCGGAAACTGTTGAACTGGTTCGGATAGAGATTTCCAGCCGCGGCCGTAGGCGACCTCGGGATGATGCTCGACGGCGGAGGGCCGCTGGGACCGGTCAGGGCCTGGCTCGGCGGCGGAGGGGCACTCGGAAGGAGGAGGGGTAGGCCGCCTCGCGCCAGCGTGCCGCCACCATGTCCCGCAGCACCCCCGCCGCGCGCGAAGGCGTTTGCACTGGCGACGGTCATCAAAGCCAAAACGATGCCAAGCCGGGTGATCTTCATGGATGCCTCCATTTGCTCACGTCGCCACAAGCCCAATATGGCGATCCCGACGTTGCGATGCCGGTGGAGATTCCAGCCGACACAATACGGGATTGCCGCGGGCACTGCGGAATTGCTGTCTTTTGCCGCTAGTGTCCCGATTCCGAAGTTCGCCACAACGTGCGGCAGGCTCCTGCGAACTTCGGAATCGAAAGGACACTAGTAAGCTATTGATCTAGTGTGGCTTTGGTTCAGAAGTCCGCATTGCGGACTTGCTGCGAGAATGATGCGGACTTCTGAACCGCCACACTAGCGTCGTCGGCGGCTCTCTTCAGGCGGCTGCCATCCTGCGAGCGCAAGAAAAAGGCCCGGCGCAAGCGCCGGGCCAAGGTTTTGGAGGTCAGTCCAATAGAAGAGGAAAACTTAAGAGCGGCGCTCCGCCGTCCAGGTGCCGGAGCAATCGCCACCGGCGGACTTCCAGGTGCCCGAGCCATCGGTGCCGGACATCGCGCCCGTGCCGGTGGCGCTCTGGCTGCCGCGCGCGACCGTCACGGTCACTTCGCCCTTGGCGCCGACCTTGCCGGACACCGTGAAGGCGGCGCTGCCCGCGTAGCCGACCGAGCCGTTCTCGATCTTCACCGCGTAGCGGTAGGCGCGGTCGCACTTGCCCTGCTCAGTCACGATAAGGACGCTCCAGGCGCCATCGAAATTCGGCTTGGCGGCCGACATGGGGGCGGAGGAAACCGGAACTGCGGAGATCGCCAGCATCGCGAGCGCCGTCAAGGCGGAGGCGGGGCGGATCGTCTGGGAAAGGGTCATCGCAAGCTCCTGAAGTTTCGAATTTCGTTGGGATGAGGATTAACCCACCCCTGTTTCGGGACGATGTTGCGATTGTGTCGTGTGTGTCGCGCCCCGCTGATTGTGTGTCGCGGCGGATGGTTAACCGGTTCAAAGCCGGCAATAAAAAAGCCGCGCGCTGAGCCCGCCGGGCTCGAAACCATTGATTTGGGAACGGCTTACGACCGGCGTTCGGCCGTCCAGGTGCCCGAGCAATCGCCCGAGCCCGCGATCCACATGCCGGAGCCGTCGGTCGCCGACAATCGGCCCTGGCCGTTGGCGCTCTGGCTGCCGCGCGCGACCTTTACGGTCACGGCGCCGTTTTCGCCGACCTTGCCGCTGACGGTGAAGGACGAATCGCCCGCATAACCGACCGATCCGTTGTCGATCTTGACCGGATAGCGATAGGCGCGGTCGCAAGTGCCCTTCTGGGTGACGATCAGGACGCTCCACTGGCCATCGAAATTTGAGCGGGCGGACGCGGGAGCTGACGCAGGGACAGTCGCGGCCAGGATCGCAAGGGCCGCAAACGCAGGGGCTACGGCGATCGGGCGCGTGAAACGGGTCATGGCAGCCTCCAGATCGATCTTCATTGCTTAACTGTTTGCCCTCTCGTGGGGTTCCGTGGTGCGCTTGTCATTCATGTGGGGTCGTTACGCGCTACCGCCTTTGAATGTTTCGTCACCGGAGACGGAAAACGGTTCAAAAACCTGTGTTTCCGATGTGAAGCGCCGGCTGCCATCCGGGCGTCCACATGCGTTCATAAAGCGCCGGAATCGTTGAATTTGGCTAAATTGCAGGCGATCGCGAGCCCGCCAGAGGGGGCCGGCTGCCTCGGGGCGAGAAACAGGGTTAGTTTTGTCTAAACGGCGCTATTTGCCGGTGGGCAAGGATCCGCGCAGCGCCTCGCCCGCTTCCTGCACGAATGGGCGTTCGCCGCGCCCGCGGGCGACGCCCGCCTCGAACAAGCCCTTCATGAACTCGGTGTCGAAGGCACCCTTGCCCTGCTGGTCGCTGGAGAGGGCGGGGTAGGAGAGATTGAACGGCACGCCGCTGCGCTTCGCCGCCGCGTAGGCCCGGTCAATGTTGATGCGCAGCATCGACTGGACGCCGACCGCGATCGAATGGCCGAGGACGAAGATCAGCGAGCGCTCGGTCATCTGGAATTCGGTCGACAGGCGGTTGTTGGCGATCAGGTAGAGCTCGGTTGCCGGCAGCTTGGTCGTGCTCGAGGTGTTGAGCATCGTTTCGGGCGCAACGAATACTTGCGCGGTCAGTCCGCCGTCGGCGTGCATCTCCTGGTTCTTCTTGCCGTTCGCCTCGACGTCGATCAG
>JAXDOA010000527.1:0-4511 GCA_034669125.1 Hyphomicrobiales bacterium | reverse complement strand
CGCGGCGAAGGCACGCAGCCGTTGCTGGTGTTCTCCGATTCGGGCCGCTCAATGGGCCTCGTGGTCGACGAGATCGTCGACATCGTGGAAGACCGGCTCGATATCCAGGTCGGCAGCGACACGCCCGGCTTCATTGGCTCCGCGGTGATCAAGGGCCAGGCGACCGAGATCATCGACATCGGCCACTTCCTGCCACTGGCGTTCGAGGATTGGTTCCGGCGCAAGGAATTAGGCGCGCAGGCGCTGACCCGAACACTGTTGTTCGTCGATGACTCCGCCTTCTTCCGCAACATGCTGGTGCCGGTGCTCAAAGCCGCCGGCTACGATGTCGTCGCGGTCGGCGCGGCCGACGAGGCGCTTGCCCTGATCAAGAAAGGCAGCAAGTTCGATGCGATCATCTCCGACATCGAGATGCCGGGCATGAACGGCTTCGAACTTGCCGAAGCGATCCGTGCCGACGCGCGCAGTGCTCACGTTCCGATCATCGCGCTGTCCTCGGTCACGTCGCCGGCCACGATCGAGCGCGGCCGTCAGGCCGGCTTCCACGATTTCGTCGCCAAATTCGACCGTCAGGGCCTGATCGCGGCGCTGAAGGAAACGACCGTCGAGTTCTCCGAGGCGGCGTGAGCACAAGAACATGAGCAACGACAACACAGCCGCCGAGCACCTCATCGAATACGTCACCGTGATGATCGGCGGCCAGCTGTTCGGCCTGCCCATCTCGCGCGTGCAGGACGTCTTCATGCCCGACCGCATCACGCGCGTGCCGCTGTCGGCACCCGAGATCGCGGGCGTCCTTAATCTGCGCGGCCGCATCGTCACCGTGATCGACATGCGCCGCCGGCTCGGCCTGCCGCCGCGCACCGGTGACAAGCCGATGATGGCGGTCGGCATCGAGCTGAAGGGCGAATCCTACGGGCTGCTGATCGATACGGTCGGCGAAGTAATGAAGCTCGGCGAAACGACGCTCGAGCCGAACCCGGTCAATCTCGACGCGCGGCTGGCGCGCGTCTCGGGCGGCGTTCATCGCCTCGACGGCCAGTTGATGGTCATTCTCGATGTCGAGCACGTGCTGAATACGTCGGCGGAACCGCTGGCGGCTTAAGGTTGGACTACGACAGCGGACGCTAAAGCGCGCCGCTGAGCTCAGGAAGGTGGATACCCATGAAGACCTGTTTGGTGGTCGACGATTCAAGCGTCATCCGGAAGGTGGCGCGGCGGATTCTCGAAGGCCTCGACTTCAAGATCACGGAAGCCGAGGACGGACAGCAAGCCCTCGAGCAGTGCCGCAGCGCATTACCCGACGCGGATCTGCTCGACTGGAACATGCCGGTGATGGACGGCTACGACTTCCTCAAGGCGATGCGCCGTCTTCCCGGCGGCGACGTGCCGAAGGTGGTGTTCTGCACCACCGAGAATGACGTCGCGCACATCGCGCGCGCGCTGAGTGCCGGCGCGAACGAATACATCATGAAGCCGTTCGACAAGGAAATCGTCGAAGCCAAGTTCCAGGAAGTCGGACTGATCTGAACGGCCTCCGCCGTACGTCCTCTGCGTATCTGTAGCGTCCGCGTAACCGAGTATCGTGTATGAGCGTCGCCGCCACCGTTGCGCCCGCCGCACCCGTTTCGGCACCGGATGCGCTTCGCGTTATGATTGTCGATGACGCGGTCGTGGTGCGCGGGCTGGTCTCGCGCTGGATCGACGCGGAGCCCGACCTCAAGGTTGTCGCGTCGCTGCGCACCGGCCGCGAGGCGGTCGACCAGCTGCTGCGGCACAATCCGGATGTCGTTCTGCTCGACATCGAGATGCCCGAACTCGACGGCATCGAAGCGCTGCCGTTGCTGCTGGAGAAGAAGCGCGACCTGATCGTCATCATGGCGTCCACCCTCACGCGCCGCAACGCGGAGGTGAGCTTGAGAGCGCTGTCGCTTGGCGCCGCCGACTACATCCCGAAGCCTGCCAGCAATCGTGAAGTCACCACCTCGGCGAGCTTTAGGCGCGACCTGATCGAGAAAGTCCGCCAGCTCGGCGCGCGGCGCAAGCGCCCCTTTGTGGGCAAGCCTGCGGCGATTCCAATCGCGCCGGTGCGACCACGTGTGGTGTCCATCCCATTGGGCGCCGTTCCTGCTCCGGCGATCGGGCACACGGACATCAAGCTGCGCCCGTTTGCGATTACGCCGCCGCGCGTGCTGCTGATCGGCTCGTCCACCGGCGGCCCGCAGGCCCTGACCGGATTGGTAGGCGAGATCGCCGCGGTGCTCGAACGCGCGCCGGTGCTAATCACGCAGCACATGCCGCCGACCTTCACCACCATTCTGGCCGAGCATCTCGCGCGGGCCGGCCACTGCCCGGCGCACGAGGCGGAAGACGGCGAGACGATCGTGCCCGGCACGATCTATCTCGCACCCGGCGGGCGGCACATGTCGGTCACACGCCGCGACGGCCAGCCGGCGATCGCGCTCAGCGATGGACCGCTGGTGAATTTCTGCCGCCCCGCGGTCGATCCGCTGTTTTCGAGCGCCGCGCAGGTTTGGGCCAGCGGCGTGATGGCGGTGATCCTCACCGGCATGGGATCGGACGGAACGCACGGCGCGCAGGACGTGGCGGCGGCCGGCGGCAGCGTGATCGCGCAGGACGAGGCCTCGAGCGTGGTGTGGGGCATGCCGGGCGCGGCGGCGAACGCCGGTGTCTGTTCGGCGGTGCTGCCGCTCGATCAGATCGCGCCGAAGCTGGTGCGGCTATTCCGGGGAGAACGGCCGTGACCCCGCTCGACTACGACTATCTGCGCAAGCTCCTCAAGGAGCGCTCCGGCCTGATGCTGTCGGCCGACAAGCAGTATCTGGTGGAAAGCCGGCTGACCCCGCTCGTGCGCAAGGCCGGATTGGCATCGCTCGGCGAACTGGTGGCGAAGGTCAGAAGCAACAACGAGCGCCTGATCGTCGATGTGGTCGAAGCGATGACCACCAACGAGTCGTTTTTCTATCGCGACAAGATCCCGTTCGATCATTTCCGCGACGCGATCGTGCCGGGCCTGACGGCGGCGCGCGCCAAGCAACGGCGGCTGCGCATCTGGTGCGCGGCGGCCTCCACGGGCCAGGAGCCTTACTCGCTCGCCATGTGCCTGAAGGAATCGAAGGAGCGGCTCGGCGGCTGGCGCGTCGAAATTCTCGGCACCGACATCTCGACTGAGGTGTTGGAAAAGGCCAAATCCGGCGTCTACAGCCAGTTCGAAGTGCAGCGCGGCCTGCCGATCCAGATGCTGGTGAAATATTTCAGCCAGGTCGGCGATACCTGGCAGATCGCGCCGGACATCCGCGCGATGGTGCAATACCGCCCGCTTAATCTGCTGGCGGACTTCGCGCACCTCGGCCGCTTCGACGTGATCTTCTGCCGCAACGTGCTGATCTATTTCGATCAGGAAACCAAGATCGGCGTGCTCAACCGCATCGCCAGGCTCGTCGAGCCGGATGGCTATCTGGTGCTCGGCGCGGCCGAAACCGTGGTCGGTCTCACCGATGCGTTCAGGCCGGTTGCCGACAAGCGTGGTCTTTACGCGCCGAACAAGGATGCGATGAAGCCGGTTAGCGGCGTTGCGCCGTTTGCTCCCATGCGTCCGCTTGCCGTGGTCGGAGCGCGCTGAGCTTTCACTTCATGCTCTTCAGCGCAGGCTGACCGCGCTCCAGCGCCGCCAGCCGGTCGAGCCCGCGTGCATCCGCGAGCAGCGCCATCAGTTCGGCGCGCGTGAGCACGGCTTCGGCCTGCTGCAGGGTCGTGCAATCGTCGAGCTTGGCGAGCGCGACCACACGCGCGACATCGATCTCGCCGGGTTTGCGCGATGGCGCCTGCGGCAGCATTGCGCGATGTGCCGCAAGCAAGGCCGGGTCGGCAAACAGCCGTTCGAGCGCGCTGCGCCGGTCGCCGCTGGAAAATTCCGCGGCCAGCGCATTGGCGCGTTGCAGGATCTCGGGCGGGCGGGATTCCTCCGGCGTGAGCAGCAGCTTCATTCGCCGCAGACTATGCCCGGTTGCCGAATTCGCGGTCCATTGCGCCAGCGGCACCGCGAGGATCAGGCCGACGATCACCGGCGTCATCCAGGCGAACAGCGAAACCGACACGCCATAGGCGGCTAGCGCCAGCAGCAATCCGAACGCCGTGTGCCAGGCGTAGCGGCGCATCACGGCACGCAGCGGAAGACTGCCGTCGTCGCGTCGCTGCGCCTGCCAGCCGGCGTCGCGTCCGCTCAGGATCGCCATCACGGAGGACGATTGGATGAGCATCATGACCGGGGCGATCAGGCCCGAGATCAGCACTTCGACCAGCATCGAGAAGAACGCGCGTATCGCGCCGCCGAAGCCGCGCCGTGTCTCGCGGTCGAACAGCATCGCCAGATAGCCGATCAGCTTCGGTGCGAGCAGCAAACTCATGGTGCCGGCGAACACATAAGCCGCGCGCACCGGATCCTGCGCCGGCCATTGCGGATAGAGCGTGAAGGTTTTCGGAAAATACTC
>JAXDOA010000526.1:0-9014 GCA_034669125.1 Hyphomicrobiales bacterium | reverse complement strand
GCCGAGATCGCCGCGATCTCGGCGAGATAGGGCGAGCACGAACGCATTAGCCAGCGCCGTGTCACGGCGTCGAAGACCGGCATCATGCGTCGCGCGGCCGCGGGTAGCCACGAGAGACAATCGTCGCGTAGCGCGCGCGCACAATCGGCTGCATCGATCGCGTGGCGAACCGCCCCGCCATCACGAACATCACGTATCGGAATGACGGAAAGTTCAGTGATCACGACGGCGGCCGCTCCATGCCGCGCGCCTTGAGCACGCTTTCCGCCGGCGAGCCGGTGAGCAGCTTGATCAACGCACGCGCAGCGTCGGGCTGCTTCGCCTCGGTGCCGACAGCGGCGGCATAAGTTGTGTAGTTCTGGATTTCGGCCGGCAGCGGGCCGACGAGCTTCACGCCCTTCACGGGCAGGATCTCGCTGATCTGGTGCAGGCCAAGCTCTGCCTCGCCATTCGCGATCAGCTCGGCGACGTAGCCGCCCTGCTTCAGCTTCGCCTTCGGCTTGATGTCGGCCGCGATGCCGAGCTTGTCGAACAACCCGGTGAGATAGATGCCGCTCGATCCGCCCGAGGCCGGATCGATGTAGGCGACCGATTTCGCGGCGATGAGCGTCCGCTTGAATGCATCGACATTGCTGATGTCGGGCACCGGCGCGCCGTCCTTGACGACGACGCCAACGCCGACACGCGCCACGTTGGCCCGGCTTTCGTCCACGACCTTTCCCTTCTTGGCGAGATTGCCGATGACGCCCGGCGTGATCACCGCAAGATCGAAGGCCTCGCCGCCCTCGATGCGTTTCGAGAGCCCGCCCGCGGTGTCGTTGTCCACCACGGCCTTGTGGCCGGTCTCCTTCTCAAATTGGGGGACCAGTTCGAGCACGACCGCCTTCATGGCGCCGGCCGTGAGGATTTTGACCTCGGCGGCCTGGACGCTGGTGCAGGCGATTGCGAAAGCCAAGGCAAGGGCGATCCGGTGCATGGGGAGCTCCTGAGTTGGGCGCAATCTAGCCGAACCTGCGCCCTCCGCCATCGCGGCCTATCGCCCCTCGTCGTCCGGGTCATGCAAATTCCTCTTAGCTGCGGTGCAGCATCGCCCATGCCGCAGTGCGGAATGGCGCCTATATCTGAGTTCCAAAGGCCGCCTCGGCCTCAGAAAGGATGCCTCCATGCTGATTTCCCGCTTAATCCGGCTCGTTCGGGCGTGGTGGCGCTACAATGAAAGCGTGCGCGAACTCGCCCGCCTCAACGATCGTGAGCTCGCCGACATCGGCGTCTCGCGTTCGGAGATCACGGCGATTGCATGGGGCAACTCCCGCAACCACTGAACGTCATCCGCAATCCGAATGTCCGAAGACGCCCGCCCAAGCGGGCGTTTTCGTTTGTTGGACCGGATGATCAGCTCTGCGCGCGCCAGGTTTCCAGCGGCATCACGTCGGGTAACTCGCCGTTATTGTGGGTCCAGCCGTCGACCACCCATTTCTGGCCGCTCTTGCGCTCACGCACCACGGCGGTCGTGTGCGGCAGACCGCCGCCGATGATCAGCCCGCGCGATTCCGGCGCGTCGATCACGTGGTGACGCAGCAGTCCCATCTCGTCGACGATTGCCAGCACACCAACCGTGTTGCTGGTCTTGTCGAGGCAGTCGAACTGCGAAGGATCGCCAGCCAGGCCGAGCCCGGCGCGTGCCTTCGCCTTGGCGGTACCCGCCTCGGCCGCAACGCGCTTTTCGAACCACGCCATGGCGGCTGCCACCGCCTTGCGCTCGGCGTCGGCGGACTTCGCCGCGGCCGCGCCGAACAGCTTCTTGATCTGGGCCTTGTCGGCAGTGCGCAGCAGAATCCGCGTCTGATACGCGCAGCCGAAGCCGTGACAGACGACCGGGTTCGCCGGATCGGGCACCGGCAGCGAGAGCTGCTCCAGCGTCTTGACGATGCCGAAGTCGAGTTCCACGGCCGCTCCCGGGGTGGTGGCAAGGAAAAGCCCCAAAAGCGCCAAACAAGCGATCCACACCGAATTCATCGTCCCGAACTTGCCCAAAATGCACGCCTCTGCGCCGGGTTGACAGGTGTGCTGTTTTAAATGACCACCTTGCGAATGCAACCGGTCCACATCATCGGCGGGGGACTCGCGGGCTCGGAAGCCGCATGGCAGATCGCGGGCCGTGGCGTTCCCGTTGTGCTGCATGAGATGCGCCCCGTTCGCGCGACCGCCGCGCACAAGACCGCGGCGCTGGCCGAACTGGTGTGCTCCAACTCGTTCCGCTCCGACGACCGCGAAAACAACGCGGTCGGTCTGCTGCACGAGGAGATGCGCCGGCTCGGCTCGCTGATCATGCGCTGCGGCGACGCCCATCAGGTGCCGGCCGGCGGCGCGCTCGCGGTCGACCGCGAGGGTTTTTCCGCCGCCGTCACCGCCGCGCTGGAAGCGCATCCGCTGATCACGATCGAGCGTGGCGAAATCGCCCTGCCGCCGGACGACTGGGACTCCGTGATCGTCGCGACCGGCCCCCTCACCTCGCCTGCGCTCGCTGACGCTGTGCGCGGCCTGACCGGCGAAGATTCGCTCGCGTTCTTCGACGCCATCGCGCCGATCGTGCACCGCGACTCAATCGACATGTCGGTTGCGTGGTTTCAGTCGCGCTACGACAAGGCCGGTCCCGGCGGCTCCGGCGCCGACTACATCAATTGCCCGCTGACGCGCGAGCAATACGACGCCTTCGTCGATGCGCTGCTTGTGGGCGACAAAACCTCATTCCGCGAGTGGGAAGCGAGCACGCCTTACTTCGACGGGTGCCTGCCGGTCGAGGTGATGGCCGAGCGCGGCCGCGAGACGTTGCGCCACGGACCGATGAAACCGTTCGGCCTCACCAATCCACATCAGCCGACGGTCAAAGCCTACGCGGTCGTGCAGCTGCGCCAGGACAACAAGCTCGCCACTCTGTTCAACATGGTCGGTTTCCAGACCAAGCTGAAATATGCCGAACAGGTGCGGATCTTCCGCACCATTCCGGGACTGGAGAAAGCCGAGTTCGCGCGCCTCGGCGGCATTCACCGCAACACCTATCTCAACTCGCCGAAGCTGCTCGATGCCACGCTGCGGCTCAACGCCGGGCCGCGCCTGCGCTTTGCCGGGCAGATCACCGGCTGCGAGGGCTACGTGGAATCCGCTGCCATCGGCGGTCTCGCCGGCCGCTTCGCCGCCGCCGAGCGGCTCGGCGAATCCATCGCGCTCCCGCCGCCGACCACCGCGCATGGCGCGCTACTCGGCCACATCACCGGCGGCCACATCGAAACCATCGACGCCGGGCCACCTTCGTTCCAGCCGATGAACGTCAACTTCGGGCTGTTTCCTCCCCTCGCCCGCATGCCGACACGTGGGCCCGACGGCGAGCGCCTGCGCGGACCCGCCAAGACGGGCGCAAAGAAGCGCGAAATCTCGCGCCGCGCGCTGGCCGATCTGGAACGCTGGATCGCTGGCGACGCGTTTCCGGCGGCCGCCGAATAGTCATGGCCGTACCGCCCGTCGGGAGCATGAAGACTACGAGCGCGGCGGACGCGTTCGACGAGCATGACGCCCCTCCGGCCGAGCTCGGCGAGCGCTGGCATCGCGGCGTCGTGCTCAAGCGCGATATCTTCTCGATCGTGGAGCGCGGCACTTACCGCGGGCCGGACGGCGATGTCGACGCGGTCGCGCGCCGTATCGATCAGGTGCCGTGGTGGACCTTCGCCTTCGCGCGCAATTTCCTCGCCCGCGAGGAGCGCGCGCTGGCGGTGATCGGGCCACTCGGTATCGCACCGCTGCTCTATTTTTCCGGCAAGCGCGTGCTGGTGCGCCGCTGGATCGACGGCGTGCCGCTGCACATCGCCCGCCCGCTCGGCGACCGCGGCTACTTCCGCTCGGCGCGCGCGGTCTTGCGCAAGCTGCATACCGCAGGCTTCTGCCACAACGACCTCGCCAAGGAGCAGAACTGGCTGCGTGGCACCGACGGAAAGGCCTATCTCACCGACTTCCAGCTTTCCGCGCAGCCGAGCAGGCGCAGCCACTTCTTCCGCCTCGCGGCCTACGAGGATTTGCGCCACTACCTCAAGCACAAGCGCTCTTATGTGCCGGAAGCCCTGACCGCCACCGAGCGGCGCATTCTGGCGCGCAAGACGTGGCTGACCTTGCTGTGGATGGCGACCGGCAAGCGCGTCTACATCTGGGTGACGCGCGGGCTGTTCCGCTTCACCGACCGCGAGGGCGGAGGCCCTCGCCTCGTCACCGACGCCCCGCAGATCGCCGCGCGGCTCAAGACCCATCCGCAGGTGCGGGACGTTGTCGTACTGGCGTTCCCCGACCGTCGCGTCGGTACCGGGCTTTACGCTTTCATCGAAGGCAAGCCGAACGCGGACGAAGAGGCGGTCCATGACTTCATGGTGGCGAACATCGGCCGCGCCAAGGCGCCGGAACGCATGCAGCTGGTCGAGGCCTTGCCGCGCCATGCGGACGGATCGGTGCGCATCGAGATCCTGCAACTCATCGCCATGAACCAGCTCGATCAGCTCGACATGCTGATCGCCAATGAGGCGGAGCGCCGCATCGTGGCAAGAATCATTGCCGACCGGCGCAATCTGCGCGATCGTTTCACCTTCTGAACCGACCGGGATGTCGTGTATGAATTGAGCGGCTGGCGTTCGTGCGCCGCGCCAGGCCAACAGGGCACCACGATGCCGCACCATTCGCCGCTTGTTTCCACCATCGTGATCGGCCTGGTGCTCGCATTCGCCTTTGGCGCGGTCGCGCACCGGTTCAAGGCCTCGCCGCTGGTCGGGTATCTGCTCGCCGGCGTCGTCATCGGGCCGTTCACGCCAGGCTTCGTCGCCGACCAGAACATTGCCAACGAGCTCTCCGAGATCGGCATCATCCTGCTGATGTTCGGTGTGGGGTTGCAATTCTCGATGCATGAACTGCTCTCGGTCCGCACCATCGCGGTGCCGGGTGCGCTCGTACAGATCGCGGTCGCGACCGCGCTCGGGATGGCGCTCGCCTCAGCGCTCGGCTGGCCGCTCGGCGCAGGACTCGTGTTCGGCGTGGCGCTGTCGGTTGCCAGCACGGTCGTGGTGCTGCGCAGCCTGCAGGAGCGCCGTCTGCTCGACACCGAACGCGGCCGCATCGCAGTCGGCTGGCTTGTGGTCGAGGACCTCGCAATGGTGCTGGTGCTGGTGTTTCTCCCGGCGCTGGCCGATCTCGCCAGAGGAGCGAGCGTCAATCTTTCGGTCGTGGCGATTCCGCTTGCTATCACGCTCGGCAAGTTTGCCACCTTCGTGGTGCTGATGTGGCTTGTGGGGCGCCGCGTCATCCCGTGGCTGTTGCACTATGTGGCGCACACCGGCTCGCGCGAATTGTTCCGCCTTGCCGTGCTGGCGATCGCGCTCGGTGTCGCCTACGGCGCCTCGACGTTATTCGAGGTGTCGTTCGCGCTCGGAGCGTTCTTTGCCGGTATGATCCTGAGCGAGTCGACGCTGAGCCAGCGCGCCGCCCAGGAGACGCTGCCGCTGCGCGATGCGTTCGCGGTGCTGTTCTACGTCTCCGTCGGCATGCTGTTCAATCCGGCGGTGATCCTGAGCCATCCAGTGTCGCTGATCGCGACCTTGCTGATCATCATGGTCGGCAAGTCGGCGGTCGCCTATTTCACGATGCGGCTGTTCCGGCACTCCGAATCGACCGCGCTGATGATCGCTGCGAGCCGCGCGCAGATCGGCGAGTTTTCGTTCATTCTCGCAGGGCTCGGCGTCGCCCTCGGTGTGCTGCCGACGCTCGGGCGCGATCTCATTCTCGCCGCCGCCCTGCTCTCGATCCTGGCAACGCCTTTCTTGTTCGTCGCCGCCGACTGGATCTACGCGCATCACGAGCCGCCGAAGAAGGCGCCCGCCGAGGCACCCGCCGCGCCCGAGCCTATCGAAACGCCGACGCGCGAGCCGATCCCGGTCACGCATCTGACCAACCACGTGGTCCTGGTCGGCTATGGCCGCGTCGGCAGCGTCATCGGCGCGGAACTCAAGGCCGCCAACATACCGCTGTTCGTCACCGAGAGCGACGAGGACATCGTCCAGCGCCTGCGCAAGGAGGGGATCGAGGCCATTCACGGCAACGCGGCCGACCCTGACCTTGCGGCCGCCGCGAATTATTCCGCGGCACGCTGTTTGCTGGTCGCGATCCCCGACGGCTTCGAGGGAGGTCAGGTGGTCGAGCAGGCCCGCAGACTCAATCCGAAGTTCCCGATCATCGCACGCGCGCATTCCGACGAGGAGATCGCGCACCTGAAACGCCACGGCGCCACCAAGGTGATCATGGGCGAGCAACTGATCGCGCACGCGATGATCGAGGACGCCCGCGCGGCGATCACCCCCGCATCGCCCGCGAGTAGCGCCGCGCCGCCCGCCACAGCGCCCATTGACGCCGCCACTGCGCAACCTCCGCTGCCGACCTGAACGGGTCGTAGCCGGGGCGCTCCATGATTGCGAGATATCCCGGGGTGAGCGCGGCCGGCAGAAACGCGGGCATGGCGGCAGACGGCAGTTGCGGCAGCGCGCTCTCAAACGCGGCGAAATGGCGCCGCGCTTCATTGCGCAACGCGGCGAGCGCGGCGTGCAATTGCGGCGACGCCTGTCCGGCGTAGATGTCTTCGATCCGGGCGCCATGACGATCGAGCAGTTCGAGCGGGACATAGACCTGCCGCCGCGAGGCATGGCGCGCCGCGGATCGAAGGATGCCGTTGATCGCGCAGGCGATCCCGGCGTGCTCCGTAGCAAGCGCGAGCGCGCCATCGTCGTTGTCGGCAACGATCCGTGCCGCCAGCCCGAACACCGCGCCTTCCGTCTTGCGGCCATAGGCCTCCAGCCCCGCGAGCATCGGCATCGGATCGTCATACAGATCGAAGGCGTGCGCCTCGATCAGGTCGAGCAACGCTACGACCGGCAGTCCGAAACGCCCGATCGTGTCGGCGAGCGCCGCCGCGACCGGGTTTGCTGCCGCCTCGCCTGCCCGCTCGCCATTCAGGACATCGCGCCACCATTGCAGGCGGATTTCGCCCGGCATCGGCTCGCGTGCGCGCTCGCGCACACCGGCAATTTCACGATTGAAGGCATAGAGCGCGAACAGCGCCCTGCGCTTATCGGCGGGCGCAAAGAGCGTGGCGAGAAAGCGGTCCTTGTCGGCCGCACGGACCAATTGCTCGCAATGGCGATAACTCTCGTCCATCCTAGTGGTCCGATTCTAACATTCGCATCCCTGTGCGGCGGGCTCTCTTGCGAATGTTAGAATCAAAGGACCACTAGCAAGAATTACGTACTAGTGGAGCTTTGGATTTGACATTCGCTTCGCGAGCTCGCGGCTGGGTGGGTAGCGAATGGCAAATCCGCTCCACTAGCCAAGGTAGCGAAGCGCGCCGTTCAGTCCACCGCGATCAGGGCGGCGCCAACCTTGCGGCCCTCCTCGAACAGCACGTTATAGGTACGCACCGCCGGACCCGTGGGCGTCACCTCCACGCCGATACGCGCATCGCGAAAGCGCCAACGCAGCGCTTCCGGCATCAGCCATGGCGTCGTACCCGTGCCGACGAGGAACAGCTCGACATCGCGGCTGGCCAGCGCCCGCGCCAGCGACTCTTCGTTGATTTCCGCAGGTACGGTCACCGGCCAGGCCCAGATGCCGGACGGGAGGCACAGGATCGAGCCGCGATGCGACATGCCGGCGAAACGAAAGCCGCCTTTGCCGTAGGCCTCGATCGCGGCAGCCTGCGGCAGATGCCGGTCGTCACCCATCAGCAGGCTAGGTCGAGAATCGAACGTTGGCGCTCTTGACCGGCTCGCCATCGGTCGCTTCCTGCCGGCCGGTCCCGACGCCGAGATAGATCAGGATCGGTGCCGCAATGAACACGGACGTGTAGGTGCCGACCAGCACCACGCCGAACATCATCGTGGTCACGAAGCCGTGGATCGCGTGCCCGCCGAACAGGAACAGCGCCAGCAGCGCCAGCGTCACCGTCAAATGCGTGATGATCGAGCGCGACAAGGTCGAATTGATCGAAATGTTCAACAGGTCGGGCATCGGCAGCTTCTTGTAGCGCCGCAGCATCTCGCGGATGCGGTCGTAGATGACGACGGTATCGTTGAGCGAATAGCCCAGGATGGTGAGCAACGCCGCGATACTGGTCAGGTCGAAGTCGACCTGCATCAGCGACATGAAGCCCAGCGTGAGCACGAGATCGTGCACGTTGGCGATCATGGCGCCGAGCGCGAACTGCCACTCGAAGCGGAACCAGAGATAGATCAGGATCGCGCCGATGGCGGTGATGAGGCCGAGCGTGCCGTACGACAGGAGTTCGCCCGAGACGCGCGGGCCGACCACCTCGATGCGACGGTATTCGATGTCGGCGCCCAAGGCGCCCTTGATCTTGTCAACCGCGGCCTGCTGTGCCTGCTCGCCGCCGGGCTGCTGTGCGACGCGAATCAGCACGTCACGCGGACCGCCAAAACCCTGCAACTGGACCTCGCCGATCCCGAGGCCGCCCAACGTGGTGCGCATCTGCGCGATGTCGGCCGGCGCCTTGGTTTGTATTTCCATCAGCGTGCCGCCGCGGAAATCGATGCCGAGATTGAGGCCGGGATGGAAGAACAGGATGATCGCCACGATCGACAGCAGCGCCGAGACCGGAAAACTGATCCGGCGGAACCGCATGAAATCGAACTTCGTATCGTCAGGGACGATCCGGACCAAGGGGATGTTGAAAAGGCGCATCTATAATTCCGTCACGAAATCTGTAAGCGCTGCGGCCGTGCGTAACGCACCCACCACGACACCAAGAGCCGCGTCAATGTGAACGCGGTGAACACCGTCGTGACAATTCCGATGCCGAGCGTCACCGCGAAGCCGCGCACCGGGCCGGTGCCGATGAAGAACAGCACCGCGGCGGCAATGAAGGTGGTGATGTTGGAGTCCAGAATCGTCGCGAGTGCGCGCGTGAACCCGGCGTCGAT
>JAXDOA010000525.1:0-9212 GCA_034669125.1 Hyphomicrobiales bacterium | reverse complement strand
CAGCACCAGCAGGAGCTTTTTGGCGCGTGCCCAATAGGGCGAATGTTGAGCGTCGAGAAGGGCTTGGGCGAGGTCATCCTGGAGAAGTTGGTTCAGCATCGGTATCTCCCGTCGCGGTCAAATTCCGGCCGGTTCGTCGCTTTCTGCGGCGAAGCGAGGGATCCCCGGCGCACTCCTCGCCGCCGGACTCTCTGAGGCAAGAAGCTTGCCCAAACAGGAGCCACGGTTAAAAAGTGTGCGCTTCGCTGGTTAATGAGTCCTAAATGCAACGGTGAGTAAGGCGCCAAAAGAGAGCCACATTCCACCTGGGATAGGCCTTGGTCAGCGCTTTACCGGCCCTGTAGAGTTGACTCGGCGGTAGCAAATAACCGCGCCCGTTCGGGAGAGAACGTTCCGTGGAGCCGTCCTACCGCTTTGTGATCGCCGACGATCACCCGTTGTTCCGCGGCGCGATGCGCGAGGCCGTGTCCGGCCTGTTTGCCGATGCGACGATCACGGAGGCGGGATCGTTCGACGATGCCTCGGCGTTGCTCGACAGGGAAAGCGATGTCGATCTGGTGCTGCTCGATCTCGCGATGCCGGGCGTGCGTGGCTTTTCTGGTCTGATGTATATGCGCGCGCAGTATCCGAGCGTGCCCGTCATCGTGGTTTCGGCGAATGACGATCCCGCGGTGATCCGCCGCTGCATGGAATTCGGCGCGTCGGGCTTCATCCCCAAGACCCTCGGCGTGGAGGCGATGCGCACCGCGATTGCGCGCGTGCTCGAAGGCGGCGTGTGGACCCCACCCGACGTTGACCTCAAGGCCGGCACCGACGCCGAAACCGCGGACCTGATGGGGCGGCTCGCGACGCTGACCCCGCAGCAGGTGCGCGTGCTGATGATGCTGTCGGAGGGCCTGCTCAACAAGCAGATCGCGTATAACCTCAGCGTCTCGGAAGCGACCGTGAAGGCACACGTCTCCGCAATCCTGCAGAAGCTCAATGTCGAGAGCCGGACGCAGGCCGTGATCGCGGCGGCCAAGATCGAGTCCGGGAGTTGGCCGCAAACGATTTAATTTGGTCGGGGCGCCGCCAACGGGCCGGCGCAAAGCGCCGCCCGATGACAGGCTCCGCGGCGAGCCCGGAATCCATAACCACGACTCGTTCTGAATCGCTCGGCTTGTGGTTATGGATTCCGGCCCTCGCCATAGCGCGTCGCAGACGCGCGTGAACGCGCTTAAGGCTCGGCCGGAATGACGGAGTGCATTATTCCGCCGCCGCCATGCGCTGCACACGCCACTGGGCGATCAGCGCGCGCAGCGCGGCCGGTTTGAGCGGCTTGTTGAGCACCTGGACGTCGCGCGCGCGCGCTTCCTCGCGCACCTGCGGTGAGCGATCGGCGGTGATCAGGATCGCCGGCAAATCGGTCCCGAAGCGCCAGCGCAGCGCCGCGATTGCGTCGATTCCGTTGCCGGAGTCGAGGTGGTAGTCGACCAGGAGCCCGCTCGGCGCGGCCTTGGCGTCGCTCACGGTTGCGAGCGCCGACTTGAGGTCCGCAGCCTTGAGCACGCGGCAGCCCCAGCCGCCCAGCAGGGTTTCCATGCCGTCGAGGATTTTCGGCTCATTGTCGATGCAGAGCACCAGCATGTCGGCCAACTGGCCGACGTCGACGCGCTGCGGTTCGCGCGCCTTGGCATCGAGCGGCAGCGCGGGCGCCAGCGGCACCGTGACGGAGAAATGAGAGCCGCGCCCCGGCCTCGATTGCAGCGCGATGCGGTGATCGAGGACGCGCGCGATGCGCTCCACGATCGAGAGGCCGAGCCCAAGGCCGCGGGCGACCTTCGCGCCCTGATCGAGCCGATGGAATTCGCGGAAGATTTCGCGCTTCTTGGATTGCGGAATGCCAAGGCCGGTATCGTAGACGTCGATGCGCAGCCGGCCGGCTCCAAGCCGGCAGCCGATCAGCACGCGCCCCTGCGGGGTGTACTTGATGGCGTTGGAGACGAGGTTTTGCAGCAGCCGCCGCAGCAGCCGCCGGTCGGAGCGCACCGAACGCGTGCTCGGCACGAAGGTCACCGCAAGGCCCTTCTCGCGGGCGAGCGGCGCGAACTCGACCTCGAGCTGGCGCATCATCTCGTCCATGCGGAAGGATGAGATTTCCGGCCGCATCGCGCCGGAATCGAGCCGAGAGATATCCAGCAGCGCGCCGAGGATTTCTTCCACGGCTTCGAGCGAAGCATCCACATTGGAGACGAGGCGCGCATCCTCGCCGCTGCCTTGCCGCTCGACGAGGCTGGTCACATAGAGGCGCGCGGCGTTGAGCGGCTGCAAGATGTCGTGGCTCGCCGCCGCCAGGAAGCGCGTCTTGGAGACGTTCGCCTCTTCGGCCTCGCCCTTGGCACGCGCGAGCGCGTCATTGAGCCGGGTCAGTTCCTCGGTGCGTTCCTTGACGCGCCGTTCCAGATTCTCGTTGGCTCGTTCGAGTGCTTCGGCGGCTTCCACGCTCGGCGTCACGTCGGTCGCGGTGGTGACGAGGCCGCCGTCCGGCATGTGGTTGGCGCGGATTTCGACAACAAGCCCGCGGTCGGCGAAGCGCTCGCGGATCGGCTCCGCGCCCGAGAGGTAGCGCTTGATGCGCTCATGCACGAGATCGTCGACGCGGCCGGGACCGAGCGCGCCCTGCTCGCCGTTGTGGCGCAGGATCTCGTCGAGCCCGATGCCGACGCGGGTGAGCGCGAGCGGCAGGTCGAGGATTTCGCCGAACTGCCGGTTCCAGCAAACGAGCCGCAGGTCCTTGTCGAACACCGCGATGCCCTGGCGCACGTGATCGAGCGCGGTCTGCAGGATTTCGCGGTTGTACTGGATCGCCGCGTTGGCATCGTCGAGCAGCTTGAGCGCCGCCTTGGTCGATACGGTGCGCTTGCGCAAGAGCAGCGACAGCACCAGCCGCGAGGAGGCCGCGCCGATCGCCGAGGCGAGGATGTGCTCGGCGTAGCGCAGCAGATGGAAATCCGCCTCCTGCTTGGGATCGAGGCTGATGCGGCGGGACGCCGCGAAGCTTGCGAACGATGAGTGTGTCCGCTCCTCGCCGAGGTAGCGCGCAACTGTTGCGGTCAATTCCTCCACGGTGACCGAGGAGCGCCACAGCCGGAAGCTCGGCGTCATCGGCGCCAGCTCGGACGGCACGAACAGGTTTGCCTGCAGGCGTTCGATCGCGGTCGGCGCGCGCGCGAGCGATGACGTCACATAGGCGAACAGGTTGAGCGCCAGGCTCCACAGCACGCCGTGTACCAGCGGCGGCAGATCGAGGCCGAACAGGTGCTGCGGGCGCAGCCATGGTATCCCGAAGGGTCCGAGCGCGAGGATATCCTTGCCGATGAGGTCGGAGTCCACGAAGCTCGGCAGCAGCAGCGTGTAGGCCCACACCAGGATTCCGGCGATCATGCCGGCGAGCGCGCCGCGCGCGGTGCCGTTGCGCCAGATCAGGCCGCCGAAGAAGGCCGGCGCCAGTTGCGCCACCGCGGCGAATGAGAGCAGCCCGATCGAGGCGAGCTGGGCTTCGCCGGCCATCCGATAGTAAAGATAGGCGAACAGCAGGATCACGAAGATCGCGAGGCGCCGCACGGTGAGCAGGATCGCCCCGACATCCTTCTGACTCGACAGGATGGCTTCCCGGCGCTGCAGCACGAACGGCACCACGATGTCGTTCGACGCCATAATGGCGAGCGCAACCGTTTCCACGATCACCATGGCGGTCGCGGCCGACAGGCCGCCGACGAAGGCCACGAGCGCGAGCAGTTCGGAGCCGGCTTGCAGCGGCAGCGCGAGCACGAACATGTCGCTGTCGACCGCACCGCGCGGGAAGGTGAGCAGTCCGGCAATCGCGATCGGGATCACGAACAGGTTGATCAGCACCAAGTAGAGCGGAAAAAGCCACGCCGCGCGTTTGATCTCGGTCTCGCTGCGATTTTCCACCACCGTGACATGGAATTGACGCGGCAACAGCACGATCGCGACGGTGGACAACAGTGTCATTGTGACCAGCGTGCTCCACACCGGCTCCCGCGTCAGCACGGCCGCGGTGTGCGGCGTCTCCATCGCCTGGGTGAACAGCGCCGCCGGTCCGTCGAACATCACGAAGGTGACGAATATGCCGACCATGACGAAGGCCACCAGCTTGATCAGCGATTCCGTCGCGATCGCGAGGATCAGGCCGTCCTGATGTTCGGTGGCGTCGATGTGGCGCGTGCCGAACAGCACCGCGAAGGCCGCCATCGCGAGCGCGACGAACAGCGCGATGTCGCCGAGCACCGGCTGCGTGCTGCCGGTGGTCATGTCGAGATGTGCCAGGATCGTGCTGAGCGAGGCCGAGACGGCTTTGAGCTGCAGCGCGATGTAGGGAATGGAGCCGACGATCGCGATCAGCGCGACGGTCGCCGCCACCGCCTGATGCTTGCCGTAGCGCGCCGCGATGAAGTCCGCGATCGAGGTAATGTTCTGCGTCTTGGCGAGCCGCACCACTCGCAGGATCAGCGGCGTCGCGAGCCCGACCATCAGCACCGGGCCGACATAGATCGCGAGGAAATCGTAGCCGGTCCGCGAGGCAAGCCCTACGGAGCCGAAGAAGGTCCACGAGGTGCAGTAGATCGCCAGCGACAGCGGATAGATCATCGTCCGCGCACGGCTGCCGCCGCGGGCGCGCGTCTGGTCGCCGTAGCTCGCGATGACGAACAGCAGCCCGATGTAGCCAAGCGCAACGACGATGACGACCCAGCCTTGCAGCATGGCGGCTCCAGGGCTCACCGATGCGCCGCGCGGGCGCAGGTTTACCTGCGGCCCAAGTCACCACAAATGCTGGCGGTTTGTCCATTCTCCGCAGCCGACGCGATATCGCTTTCCGCCTCATTTGGATGGCTTAAGATCGCTGCATCGAGGCTAAGGCAGGGGAGGCGACGATGCTCGAGGAATTCAAGAAATTCGCGATGCGCGGCAATGTGGTCGATCTCGCGGTCGGCGTGATCATCGGCGCGGCCTTCGGCGCTATCGTCAGTTCGCTCGTGGCCGACATCATCATGCCGGTCATCGGCGCCGTCTCCGGCGGGCTCGATTTCTCGAACTATTACACGCAACTGACCGGCCCGAAGGTCGCGGCCGGGACGCCGCTCGCCGAAGCCAGGAAGGCGGGCGCTGTCCTCGCCTACGGCAACTTCATCACCATCGCGCTCAACTTCCTCATCATCGCCTGGGTGCTGTTCATGATCGTGCGAGCCCTGAATCGCCTGATGGCGAAGGAGGCGGCAAAGCCCGCGAAGCCCGCCGAAGCGCCGCGTCAGGAAGTGCTGCTGCAGGAAATCCGTGACATCCTGGCCAGGAAGCCTGCGTGAGTTCACCGGAACTGATTGGACACCTGCCGATCTTTTGATGAGACGTGAGGGGCCGTTTGGCGCTATGCGTGCGCATCGCCGCGGCCGCCTCTCCGGAGCCATTGAATGAACAACCCGGCCCTCAAGCCGCAATCCATCGCGCTTGCCGAAGCCCTGCGGGAGGCTGCGCAGTCGGCGCCGGAAAGCGGCATTGTCGAGGCGATGAACTACGGCCGCGGCCGCGACGGGATGATCCCGCTGTGGGCGGGCGAGGGCGATCTCCCGACGCCGGCGTTCATCTGCGAGGCGGCGACGCGTGCGCTCGCGGCGGGTGAGACCTTTTACACCTGGCAGCGCGGCATCCCCGAACTGCGCGCGGCGCTCGCGCGCTATCACACGGCGCTCTACGGCCGAACCTTTTCGCCGGACGAGTTCTATGTCACGGGCTCCGGCATGCAGGCGATCCAGATCGTGATCGGCATGGTTGCCGGGGCGGGCGACGAGGTGCTGATCCCGACGCCGACCTGGCCGAATGCCGCAGCCGCGGCCGGCATCGTCGGCGCGCACGCGGTCGAAGTACCGATGTCGTTCGGCAATGACGGCTGGTCGCTCGATCTCGACCGGCTCGCCGGCGCCATCACGCCGAAGACGCGTGCGCTGTTCGTGGTTTCGCCGAGCAATCCGACCGGCTGGACCGCGACACTCGCGGACCTGAACGCGCTGCTTGCGCTCGCGCGCCGTCACGGCCTGTGGATCATCGCCGACGAGACCTATGCGCGCTTCTGGTATGGCGAGGGGCCGCGCGCGCCATCGTTCTTCGACGTGATGGACGCCGAAGACCGCATCCTGTTCGTCAACACGTTTTCCAAGAACTGGGCGATGACCGGCTGGCGCATCGGCTGGATCGCGGCGCATCCGGCGCTGGGCCAGGTGATCGAGAACATGATCCAGTATGCGACCTCCGGCGTCGCGCAATTCATGCAGCGCGCGGCCGTGACGGCGATCGAGCGCGGCGAGAGTTTCGTCACCCATCTGATCGAGCGCGCGCGGCGCGGACGCGAGATTTCCTGCAATGCGCTGGCAGCGACGGGCCGTGTTCGCTTTGCCCAGCCTGAAGGCGCGTTCTATCTGTTCTTCGCCGTCGACGGCGAGACCGATACGCGCCGCCTTGTGATGCGGCTGATCGACGAGGCTAACGTTGGGTTGGCGCCCGGGACGGCGTTCGGCGCCGGCGGCGAGCGCTTCGTGCGCTTGTGTTTTGCACGCAACCCCGAGCAGCTCGAGGCCGCGGTCGGCCGCATTGCGTCAGTGATTTCCAACCGGGTATAACCCGGTTTCCGGATCCGCACGGAGCGAGCGCGGCGTCGGCATTGCAATTGGACGGCGCGCAAAGCACGTTGACTTACTCGCCCGGAGGGGCGATTCGAAAGGTCTTGGGGCGCGGGCGAACCCGCGGGGCACAGGCGCATCGGAAGCAAGGGCAAGGCATCCATGTCTGTGAACAACCTGACAAGCGGAGACGTCTTCGTCGTCGATGACGATCCCATGGTCCTCAATGCGTTGACGATCATGTTGTCGAGGGCAGGTTATCAGGTCACCGGCTTCGCCGAGGGCGCGTCGTTTCTCGCCGCCGCGCAGTCGTGCACACCGGCGTGCATCGTCCTCGACGTGCACATGCCCGGCCAGTCCGGGCTGGATATTCTGAAAGAACTCAACGCGCAGCAATATCCGGCGCCGATCTTCATGATCTCGGGGATCGGCGACATTCCGATGGCGGTCGAGGCGATCAAGAACGGCGCGTTCGATTTCATCGAGAAGCCGTTCGACGCCACGACCGTGGTGACGCGGGTGCGCGAGGCGGCCGAAGCCTGGACGCGCCGCGCCGGACAGGCCAATGGCGGAGACGCCCTGCCGAAGGCTTTCCCGGGAAACGACCTGCTCACCTCGCGCGAGCGCGACGTGCTCGGGCAGATCGCTTCCGGGCTGTCGAACAAGGAGGCCGGCCGCGAGCTCGGCATCTCGCCGCGCACCATCGAGGTGCACCGCGCACGCATCATGGAAAAGCTCGGCGCCAAGAATGCCGCCGATCTCGTGCGGATCGTGCTGAGCGAGGGGCGCCGCGCCTGACGCTGCTGCTTTTGCGCGGCAGGCGCGAATGCATGGCCCCGATGTCATGCGGCATTTGACGGGCTGAAAGCCTGCGGGCATTGATTGGCGCCCGGATGTCGGCCTCCTCCACCAGACGAATCCTGCTCGCCCGGCGCTTTGCCGAAACGCTGGTCTATGCGCTGGCCGGATCCGCGGTCCTCGGTCTCGCCGGAATGCCCGCCGGTTGGCTGTCGGGCGCGATCGTCGGGGTTTCGGCAGCGGCATTGTCGGGGCGCCCCGTGTTCGTGCCGCCGCAGGTCGGCCGCATTGTCTACGTGATCCTCGGCATCTCGCTCGGCTCGTCGGTGACGCCCGAGACCGTCGCCACCATGGTGACCTGGCCGCTCAGCATGCTGGCGCTGACCATCGCGATGATTGCGGTGACGACGTCCGTGATGGCCTACCTGAAATTCGTCCACGGCTGGCCGACGCTCGACGCGCTGTTCGCGGCGGCGCCCGGCGCACTCGCGCAGGCGATGGCGCTCGCGCAGGATACCGGCGCGAACGTGCGCGCGATCGCGATGGTGCAGACCGTGCGGCTGTTCATCCTGGCGGTCGCGCTGCCGCTGATCTTCGCGGCCTTCGGTGTTGCCGGCCTGCCGCCGCCGCGCGGCAGCAACGCGCCGCTGCTGCAATCACTGACGGAACTGGGCGTGCTGGTGATCGCCTCATCCGGCGCGGCGCTGCTCGCCTTCCGCTTCAACATGCCGGGCGGACTGATCGTCGGCGCGATGGCGGCGTCGGGAATCCTGCACGGCGGCGGATGGGTGCACGCGTTCCTGCCGGTTCCGGTCGCGATTCTCTCGTTCATCGTGATGGGCGCGATGATCGGCACGCGGCTCGGCGGCGCCGACATCCGCATGCTGGCGAAGCTCGGCCTCGTCGGCATCGGCGCGCTTTTCGTCGGCACCACGGTCGGATGCCTGTTCGCGGTTGGTGTCGCGTGGGCGCTCGATCTCAGGCTTGCCGACGTGGTGATGGCCTATGCGCCGGGCGCGATCGAGGCGATGACCATCATCGCATTCGCGCTGCACCTCGATCCGGTGTTCGTCGGCGTGCATCACCTCGCGCGCTTCACCTTCATGTCGCTGGTTCTGCCGGCAGCCGTCGGCGTGATCCGCGCGTATGAGGGGAAGAAGCCGAAGGAGTAGTTATTCTGCCGCCATCGCGCTTGCGCGATTGTTGAACGGCAATTCCAGCCGTTGCCACACATCGACCAGCGCCTCCGCGAGCGCGTCGATCAGCGCGTCCTCGTGATATGGCGAGGGCGTGATGCGCAGCCGCTCGGTGCCGCGCGGCACGGTCGGATAATTGATCGGCTGGATGTAGATGCCGTGCTCGGCGAGCAGCATGTCGCTCGCCTGCTTGCACTTCTCCGGATCGCCGACGAACAGCGGCACGATGTGCGTCTCGCTTGCCATCACCGGCAGGCCCGCGGAATGCAGCACCGCCTTCACGCGCGCGGCGCGATCCTGATGGCGCGCGCGCTCCCAGTCCGACTCCTTCAGATGCCGGATCGCCGCCACGATGCCGGCGCAGATCGCCGGCGGCAGCGCGGTGGTGAAGATGAATCCCGGCGCGTAGGAGCGCACCGCGTCGATCATGTTGCCGGTCCCTGCGATATAGCCGCCGAGCGAGCCGAACGCCTTCGCGAGCGTGCCTTCCAGCACATCGACGCGATGCATCTGGCCTTCGCGCGCGCACATGCCGCCGCCGCGCGGC
>JAXDOA010000524.1:0-3149 GCA_034669125.1 Hyphomicrobiales bacterium | reverse complement strand
TCGCCATGCGCCACGCGATCAAGAAATGGGCGGCGCTCGCCGCGCTGCTCGCGGCCGCGTTCTATCTCTTGCTCTCGGGCGCGGAGGTCGCGACCCAGCGCTCCTTCATCATGACGGCGATCGTGCTGATCGGCATCATGGTCGACCGCGCGGCGCTCACCATGCGCAACATCGCGCTGGCAGCGCTTGGCGTCATGCTGCTCGCGCCGGAAGCGGTCGTCCATCCGAGCTTCCAGATGTCGTTCGCCGCGACCCTGGCGCTGATCGCCGGTTACGAGCGCGGCCTGCCGTGGATTATCGCCGGCGCCGACACTTCGCTCGGCGCGCGCGTCGCGTTATGGGGCGGGCGCGAGATCGTGGCGCTGATCTTCGCGTCGCTGCTCGCCGGCCTCGCGACCACGCCCTATGCGGCCTTCCACTTCCATCGTGCGGCGCCCTACGGCGTCATCGCCAATCTGCTCGCGATGCCGGTCGTCTCGGTTTGGGTAATGCCGGCCGGCCTGACGGCGCTCATCGCCATGCCGTTCGGCTTTGACGCGCCGTTGTGGCGGCTGATGGGCGAGGGCATCGAGTGGATGATTTGGGTCGCGCTGTTCGTCGCGCGCCTGCCGGGCGCGGTGGGGCGCGTGACGGCGTTCGGCGCCGGGCCGCTGCTGCTCTGCACCGCCGGCCTCGTCGTGCTCTGCCTGTTGCGTTCGCCGCTGCGCTGGAGCGGGGCGATCGCCGTCATTGCGGCGGCGTTCTGGGCGGCGCGCACTACGCCGCCCGATGTACTCGTCGCCGAC
Source organism: Hyphomicrobiales bacterium (assembly GCA_034669125.1). Classification (GTDB taxonomy): domain Bacteria; phylum Pseudomonadota; class Alphaproteobacteria; order Rhizobiales; family Xanthobacteraceae; genus PALSA-894. The sequence continues at coordinate 2,364 of JAXDOA010000524.1, read as the reverse complement.
CGCGGCGACGTGGTGGCAGTGCGCAGCGCCACGGGCCGGCTCGTCGTAATGCGCGCCTCCACGAATGACGGCTTCTCGGTGCGCGAATGGCTCGGCGCCGATGCCGACGCCCGCACCGCGGCCGATCCCTCGCTGCGCGAGGGGATTGCCTGCGACGAGATCGGCTGTGTGGCGCGCCTCGCCGACGGCACGATGGTCGCGGTACCGTTCGCCGCCGTAGCCTTCGAGGAGGATTGCCGCCGCGCAGCGCTGGTGGTCAGTCAGCGTACCGCGCCGCCGTCCTGCGCCGCCGTGAAGATCGATCGCACGGTCTGGCCGCGCACGGGCGCAAGCGCGCTCTATCGGGCCGGCAAAGGCTGGGAGACGGAGGTGGCGTATCCTGCCGGCTACGACCGGCCGTGGGCGCGCGCTGTGCCAATGCGTGAGAGCGAGACGCCGTCGTCTACGGCGATTCCGGCGCCGCGCGATGCGACGCCGAGGGTGGAGGATCTGGCGCCGGAGGATTGAGTCTCTCCTTCGTCATGGCCGGGCTTAGCCCGTCGAAGACGGGCGTAAACGCCCTGATGCCCGGCCATCCACGTCTTTGCTACACAACAAGGAAGTCGTGGATGCCCGGCACAAGGCCGGGCATGACGGGACGCTCAATACTTCCGGAACAGCCCCACGAGCTTGCCCTGCACGCGCACGCGGTTGGGCGGCAGGATGCGCACCTCGTAGGAACTGTTGGCCGGCTCGAGCGCGATCGAGGCGCCGCGGCGGCGGAAGCGTTTCAGGGTCGCTTCCTCGTCGTCGATCAGCGCCACCACGATGTCGCCAGTGTCGGCGCCATCGCCCTTGCGGATCAGCACCGTGTCGCCGTCGAGAATACCAGCATCGATCATCGAGTCGCCACGCACTTCGAGCGCGAAGTGGTCGCCCGTCGTGAGCAGGTCGGGCGGCACCTGGATGGTGTGGCTGCGCGTCTGGATCGCCTCGATCGGCGTGCCGGCAGCGATCCGTCCCATGACCGGAATGGTGACCGGACGGCCGCCTTCATCGTCCGCGCCCGCACGCACGCGGCCGAGATCGCCCTCGATGACCGAGGGGGTAAATCCGCGCCGTCCGCCGATGCCGTGCGCGACGGAGTCGGGCAGCTTGATGACTTCGATCGCGCGTGCCCGGTTGGGAAGCCGGCGGATGAAGCCGCGTTCCTCCAGCGCCGTGATCAGGCGGTGAATGCCGGATTTGGAGCGCAGGTCGAGCGCATCCTTCATCTCATCGAAGGAGGGCGGGACCCCGGACTCCTTGAGCCGCTCGTTGATGAAACGCAGCAGTTCGAATTGTTTCCGCGTCAGCATCTTCGCCCCTCGTGGCCAGGTTCTCGGTCGGTTGACGGCAGGTTCGCGGTGTCCGACTCATTCGAAACAAATCATGAACGGACACTATATGTTCGATACTTGTTCCGCAACCATTTAATTTGGGGTGAACAAGTCGAGGGACCGCAAAAAGCGGGGCTTAAGCTTCCAGCTTAACGAAGTCGCATGAAGTTCCGGCCGGCGCTGCGGGCGCGAAGGCCGGGCGGATCACCAGGCAATCGGCGGCCGCCAGCGGCACCAGCATGGAGGAATCCTGCTGCGGGAAGGGTGTCGCAACCCAGGTGCCGTCGCGCCGCGCGAGGGTGGCGCGCATGTATTCCTCGCGCTCGTCGTTGGCCGGCAGATCGCGGCCGAGCACGCCTTGCGTGACGGGGTGCGCGATGTCCGGCCGGCCGGTGAGCTTGCGGATCAGCGGCGCGACGAACAGCACCGAGCACACGTAAGCCGAAACCGGATTGCCCGGCAGGCCGAGCACCCGCATGCCGCCGAGGATGCCAAACATCATCGGCTTGCCGGGCCGCATCGCGATCTTCCAGAACGAGAGCGCGACGCCTTGCGCCGCGAGCGCGGGCTGCACCAGGTCGTATTCGCCGACCGAGGCGCCGCCCGCCGTCACCAGCACGTCCGCGCCCGCATCGCGTGCGCGCCGCACGCCTGCGATGGTTTCATCCAGCCGATCCGGCAGGATGCCGAGGTCGATCACCTCCGCGCCCTCGCGGCGCGCGACGGCGGCAAGAGCGAACGCATTGGAGTGGACGATCTGGCCGGGAGCGGGCTCGGTGCCGGGCGGCACGAGCTCGTCGCCGGTCGCCACCACGGCGACCTTCGGCCGGCGGCGGACCGGCACGGTCGCGTGGTTCATGGCGGCGGCGAGCGACACGTCGCGCCCCGTCAGGCGACGGCCGGCCTTGAGGCGCACGTCGCCTTGGCGGAAGTCGAGCCCCGCGACGCGCACGTTACGCCCGCGCTTGGCCGGCGTGGTGACGACAACGGTGTCGCCGTCGCGCGT
>JAXDOA010000523.1:0-4062 GCA_034669125.1 Hyphomicrobiales bacterium | reverse complement strand
TGGTCGCAAAGTCCATCACCTTGCCGTGGATAAACTCGACGTTCGCCGGGATCTCGGCGCGGATGGTGTTCACCAGCGTGTCGTAGAGGAGGCCGTACTGATCGCCCGGCCGCTTTTCGAGCAGCCGCCCGAAGCGCGCCACCCAGCTTTCGCCGTCGAGGGTCCCGGCACGCAGCACAGCGTCGGCGAGCCCCGTCTTGCGCAGCACCGCGGCCTGCGTGCCGTCGATCTTCTCGGCGCGGAAGTCCGGCGGATAGGTTTTGTGCGGGTCGACCAGCACGACGCCGTAGCCGGCGCGGCCGAGCATGGCGGCTGCCGCCGATCCGGCCAAGCCGCCGCCCGCAATGACAATGTCGGTCTGACGCATGCGCTGTCCCATGCGCTGTTCTCTCGCAATATGCATGCCGCGAAAAGGCTGAACGGAGCTTTAAGGACGTTTGCCGAATGCCCCCGATCACACAAGCTTGACCGTTGATTTTGCTTGGGAATTTACCCGCCATGATCGACTCTCTTAACCGAACGGCAAGGCCGCGAGGGGACAATGGCACCTCGGGTCCATTGCAGTTGGAACACCTGGATGATTTCGGTTGAAATACGCGCGCCCGACCTTGCGATCGTGCCGTATTGGGACACGCTCGTGCGGCGCGCGAGCCCGAACGTGTTCATGCATCCGGCCGCCCTGTGCGCCGCCGCCTCGGCCGGATTCGCCCCGATCCACATGCTGCTTGCCTGGGATGCCGGTGAGCTCGTCGGCCTGTGGGCGCTGCGCGAGCGCCGCGCCGCGCCGTTCCTGCCCGCGTTCCTGGTCGCGCCGCCGTATGATTATGCGTTCGTGTCGAGCCCGGTGATCGATCCGGCTTCCGACGTGCTGCCGGCGTTCTTCGATGCGATCGCGCGCGAACCCGCGCTGCCGAACGTGATCCAGCTCAAGCTGCTCGACGGCGACGCCGCGACGTTCGCGCCGATGATGGCGGCGCTCGATGCGCGCCACGGGCAGTTGCTCAAACTCTCCGAGCGCTCGCGCCCGTTCCTGGGCGGCGAAACCGAGCGCAAGCGCTCCGGCTCGACGGGCAAGAAATTGCGCCAGGACTGGAATCGGTTGTCGGCGCTCGGCGCGGTCGACATCGCAAACGAGCGCGCGGCCGGCGACGTGCGCCGTGCATTCGAAATCTTCCTCGAGCTGGAGGCGCGCAGCTGGAAGGGCCAGAACGGCACCGCGCTGCTCTCCGATGAACACGATGCGGTGTTCACGCGCCGGCTGATTGGAGATTTGGCGAACCACGGCAACGCTTCGGTCGCGCTGCTGCGCGTCGACGGCCGGGCGATCGCCGCGCAGGTGCTGCTCTATAGCGGCACGATGGCTTACACGTGGAAGACAGCGTTCGACGCGGAGTTCGCCAAGTACTCGCCGGGCGCATTGCTGATCGACAAGATCACCGACACGCTGTTTGCGGCGGGTACGCGTGAGATCGAATCCTGCTCGCCCGAGGGCAGCTTCATGGAGCAGCTCTGGACCGGGCGGCGCACGACGGTCGACATGCTGGCCGATGTCGGCGGCCACAAGTCGGCCAACTTCGCGCTCGCCGCAGCGGCGGCACGCGGCTACGCGTTCTTGCGGCAGCAGCGCGACCGCCTGCGCGGCACGTCCTGGCTGCCGCTGCCGAAACGAAAAAGCCTCGCCGTCACACGGAGTTGAGGGGGCCGCGACGCTGCGGCACGATTCGCGCCGCAGTGCTGCCGCATTGGGGCGTTTCGCTTGACCCGGGTCACTCTTTGGGGGCGGGCGTGTCCGCTATCCGGCAATTTCGTGATGTGGCGCGAACCTTCGGTTTCGCGGCGCTGGCGTTTGCACTCACCGATACGGCGCGCGCCGAAGAGGCGTGCCGCATGGTCACGATCGGCACCGCGACCGTGCGCGCAGTGTCCGAAGCCGGCATCACACTGGATGACGGACGCACCGTGCGGCTCGCCGGGATCGAACTCGCGAACCGAGCCGCGGTGCCCGCCGGAACGGCGCTCACGCTCAAACGCATTGCGGCGGCTCCCGAGACCGACCGCTACGGCAGTCTGAATGCCCATGTTTTCATCGGCGAAAGCGGCACCGAACGCTGGCTTCAGGCCGATCTGGTGGGCCGTGGCCTCGCGCGGGTCTCCTCGCGGGTCGGCGACCCTGCTTGCGCGCGATCGTTGCAGGCGAGCGAGCAAACCGCCCGTGCCGCCAAGCTTGGCCTGTGGGGCGAACCGGTTTATGTCATCGGCAAGGCGGAGGACCCTGCCGGGGTCCTGACGAGCCGGGGCCGGCTGGCGCTGGTCGAGGGCAAGGTGCTGTCGGTGCGCGAAAGCGGCGGCACGATCTACGTCAATTTCGGGCGGCGCTGGTCGGAGGACTTCACCGTCACCATCGCCAAGCGCAATGAGCGCGTATTTTCCGCCGCCGGGGTCGCGCCGAAATCCCTGAGCGGGCGGCGCGTGCGAATTCGCGGATGGATCGAGGAGCGGGGCGGCCCCTGGGTGGAGGCGAGCCGTCCCGAGCAGATCGAGGTGTTAGGGAACTAAGGGCGGAGTCGTGAACGGGGACATGCGCAACGGGCTCATCGTGGCACGCCGGCTGATCGCGCCGGCGCTGCTGGCGTTGCTGCTCGCGAGTTGCGCCGACTTCGGCCGCCTGGGCGTGACGCAGGCGAGCCTGCCCGAGCCGCCGAAGGCCTCCGACACCGCAACGCCTGCGCTGCGCGAGCACAATCGCATCCTCGCCGCCTACGGGGGCGCCTATCAGGACGCCCGGCTGGAAGGCCTGATCACCCAGACCGTCGACAAACTCGTCGCGGCCTCCGAACGGCCGAACCTGAAATACAAGGTCACGATTCTCAATTCGCCGGCGATCAACGCCTTCGCGCTGCCCAACGGCCAGCTCTACGTCACGCGCGGCTTGCTCGCGCTCGCCAACGACACGTCCGAATTGGCGTCCGTGCTCTCACACGAAATGGCGCACGTGATCGCGCGCCACGCCGCGATCCGCGAGGACCAGGCGCGCCAGGCCGCACTTGTGAGCCGCGTTGCCTCCGACGTGTTCAACGATCCGCAGATGGGCGCGATGGCGCTCGCGCGTTCGAAGATCCAGATGGCGAGCTTCTCGCGCCAGCAGGAGCTGGAAGCCGACGGCGTCGGCGTCGGTATTTCATCGCGCGCGGGCTTCGATCCGTACGGCGCGGTGCGCTTCCTCACCGCGATGGGCCGCAATGCCGAATTGCGCCAGCCCGCCAACAACGGCGTCGACGCGCGCTTCCTCGACTTCCTCTCCTCCCACCCCGGCACCCCGGACCGGCTCAAGATCGTGCGCTTCAACGCGCGCCAATACAATGCGCCGGGCGACATCGCGCGCGACAAGGACAGCTATCTCACCTCGATGGACGGCCTGCCTTACGGCGAAGACCCGAGCGAAGGCTATGTGCGCGGCCGCCGCTTCCTGCATCCGCGCCTCGCCTTCACGTTCACGGCGCCCGACCGCTTCACGCTCGAGAACACCGCGCAGGCGGTGCTCGGCGTGCGCGACAGCGCCAACCTCGCGCTGCGCCTCGACGTGGTACGCGTTCCGACCGAGCAGACGCTAGCGCAATATCTCGCGTCCGGCTGGATCGAGAACGTCGACGACAAATCGATCGAGGAATTCGACATCAACGGCCTGCCGACCGCGACCGCGCTCGCCAAGGGCGATCAATGGACGTTCCGGCTCTACGCCATCCGCTTCGGCGGCGACGTCTACCGTTTCATCTTCGCGGCGAAGCAGATGACCTCGGAGGCCGACCGCGCCTTCCGCTATTCGGTCGGCACGTTCCGCCGCATGACGCAGAGCGAGATCGATTCCGCGCGCCCGTTGCGCCTGCGCGTCGTGACGGTGACGCCCGGCGACACGACCGAGCGCCTCGCGGCACGCATGCCGCTGGTCGATCGCCCGCTCGAACGGTTTTTGATCTTGAACGGGCTCAATCAGGGCGATCCGCTGAAAGCCGGCGAGAAGGTGAAGATCGTGACGGAGTGAGCGTTGGAACGAAGTTCCATCGA
>JAXDOA010000522.1:0-4462 GCA_034669125.1 Hyphomicrobiales bacterium | reverse complement strand
CGAGAGGCCGCGCTGCGCGCGCCACCATTTCAGGCGTTCGCCAAAGCCGTTCTTTACCTGACGGGTCATTGATTCCGGGCCTTCCTCCAACCGATGATGCAGCATAGAGCACCAAGGAGCCATCCATGCGCGAGCCCCTGCCCTTCGCCAAGCTCATGGGCATCACCGTCGTGAGCGTTACGCCCGATCTGGTGATCGGCGAGTTGAAGGTGCGCGAGGACTTGTGCACCCGCCCCGCCGTGCTGCATGGCGGCGCCTATATGGCGTTCGCCGACACGATCGGCGCGGTCGCGACCGTCGCCAACCTGAAAGAGGGCGAGAGCACCACGACGATCGAGAGCAAGACCAATTTCTTCGCCGCGATCCCGCTCGGCGACACGGCGCGCGCCGAATGCACCCCGCTGCACAAGGGCCGCACCACCATGGTGTGGCAGACGAAGATCACGCGCGGCGACGGGAGGCTCGCCGCGATCGTGACGCAGACCCAGATGGTGTTGAAGGCGAAAACCTAGCGCGTACCGACAAGGCCCCACAGCGTGCCGAGATCGTCCAGCGTCACCAGCCGGTAGACATAGACGAACCAGCAAATCGCAAACACGACGCTCGCCACAATCGTGGTCCAGATCAGCTTCGCCTTCAGCGCGGGAATCGTCGGCGCGCCGGGATCGTGGCCGGCCTCGACCGCGACGCCTTCCTCGGCGGCATTGCGCACGCCGAACGGAAGCACGGTGAACAGAACGACCCACCAGATGACAAAGTAGATCGCAAGCGCGGTGGTCAGGGACATGGGCTCGGTCTCCTACCTCCCCCTGCAAGGGGGAGGTCGGCGCGCAGCGCCGGGTGGGGGTCAATATACAACACGAGACCCCTCCCCGGATCGCTTCGCGATCCGACCCTCCCCTTTCAGGGGAGGGATAAAAAAAGTCACGCCTGCTCGATCTCGACCAAGGTGCCGCAGAAATCCTTCGGGTGCAGGAACAGGACCGGCTTGCCGTGCGCGCCGATCTTCGGATTACCGTCGCCGAGCACGCGCGCGCCTTGCGATTTGAGCTTGTCGCGCGCGGCCAGGATGTCGTCGACTTCGTAGCAGATGTGATGGATGCCGCCGTCGGGATTGCGTTCGAGGAATTTCGCGATCGGGGAGTTCTCGCCGAGCGGCTCAAGCAGTTCGATCTTGGTGTTCGGCAGCGTGATGAACACCGTGTTCACGCCGTGATCGGGCTGCGGCACAACGGCCGACACGTCCGCGCCGAGGGTGTCGCGATAGAGCTTGCTCGCCTTGGCGATGTCGCCGACCGCGATGGCGACGTGATTGAGACGGCCGATCATGCTTCTCTCCTCGTGCCCCGCACGCGATGCAGCATGAAATGCTGCTTCGCAGATGCGGGACCGCCCAAAGCTCGGTGTCCTTGGCGATCCCGGGTCTGCGTCGCGTCATTGCATGCCGCGCCGCGCCCGGGACACGCAAAAACTATACCGTGATGACCTGCACCAGGCATATCGGCTTCTTCTGCCAGTGGCCCGCGATCGCGGAGCGCACGCCGCGCTTGACCGCCTCCTCGACCGCCTGCGGATCGCGCCGGCGCGCCTTCGGCAGCGACTCGAAGGTCTCGATCGCGGCATCGTAGGCGATCTCATGCATCGACCGCTTGTCGGCATTCACTTCCGGAATACCGATCAGCTCGACATCCGGATCGGCGAGCAGCGCACCCTTGTCGGACAGCGCCAGCGCCACCACGACGATCCCGGAAAAGCTCAGGCGGCGCCGGTCCGCGACCGTTCGCCCCTCGGCAGAAATCAGCAGCGCGCCATCCTTGTAGAGCCGCGCCGCCGGCACCTCGTCGATCACGCCAGCCGGATCGGGCGCAAGCCGCACCAGATCGCCGTCGCCGCACAGCACGACCTCCGGCACGCCGACGCCGCGCGCGAGCTTGGCGTGTTCGGACAAATGCAGCGCCTCGCCGTGCACCGGAATAGCGATACGCGGGCGCACCCAGCGGTAAAGCTCCTCCATCTCGGCGCGGCGCGGATGCCCGGAAACGTGCACCAGATGCGTGCGGTCGGTGATGACCTCGATGCCCTGCCGCACCAGCCCGTTGATGACGCGCCCGACCGCCTTCTCGTTGCCCGGAATGGTGCGTGAGGAAAACACCACCGTGTCGCCTTGAGAGAACGTCACCTCGGGGTGCTGGTCCTCGGAAATGCGCGACAGCGCGGCGCGCGGCTCGCCCTGGCTGCCGGTGCACAGCGCCACGACCTTGTTATGCGGCAGGTGGCCGTACACCTCCACGCTGCGGAATTCGTTGATGCCGTCGAGATAGCCGCACTCGCGCGCGACTTGCGACACGCGATCCATCGCGCGGCCGACCACCACGACCTCGCGGCCCGCGGCGGCCGCGGCTTCCGCGACCGCGCGCATGCGCGCCACGTTGGAGGCGAAGGTCGTGATCGCGATGCGCCCGCGCGCGGCGCCGATCAGTTCGCGCAGGGTTTTTGCGACGTCGGACTCGGAGGGCGAGCGGCCATCACGCACCGCGTTGGTGGAGTCGCCGATCATGGCGAGACAACCTTCGTCGCCCAATGCGCGCAGCTTCGCCTCGTCGGTCGGCGGGCCGATGATCGGCGTCGGATCGAGCTTCCAGTCGCCGGTATGCAACACGTTGCCGAGCGGCGTGCGGATGATCAGCGCATTCGATTCCGGGATCGAGTGCGACACCGAGACGAGCTCGATGTCGAACGGCCCGAGCTTGAAGCGGCTGCCGAGAGGCATGACGTTGACCGGAATGTCCGGCGCGCCCGGCTCGCTCAGCCGCTTGGCGGCAAACAGCGAGGCGGTGAACGGCGTCGCGTAGACCGGCACGCGCAGGCGCGGCCAGAGGTCGAGCAACGCGCCGAAATGATCCTCATGCGCGTGCGTGAGCACGAGGCCCAAAAGATTGCGCCGCTCCGCGATCAGGAACGCGATGTCCGGCATGATGAGGTCGATGCCGGGAAGGTCGTCGCCCGCGAACGACACGCCGAGATCGACCGCGATCCATTGGCGCTTCGGCCCGTCGCCGAGCCCATAGAGCGCGAGGTTCATCCCGATTTCGCCGACGCCGCCGAGCGGCGCGAACAGGAGTTCCTGCGCCATTACGGCTGCACCCGCGCCGGCGCGGACAGTTCACCCACCGTGATGGCTTCGAGATTGCCGGCAGGCAGGCGCAGCATCAGGCGTCCCATGCGGTCGAGGGTTTCGAACGTGCCGGTCACCTCGCGGTCGGGCAGGCGCACATGGATGTCGCCGCCGATGTTCGCCGCGTGCTTGAGCCATTCGGCGCGGATCGCCGCGAAGCCCGAGCCGCGGCCCCATTGCGCCAGACGCGACGCCATCGTGTGCGAAAGTGCCCGCAGCAGCGCGTCAGGCACAATAACGGCACCGCCAGCAGCAAGGCTCGTTGCCGGATAGGCGAGATTGTCAGGGTGGTGCGCGCAGTTCACGCCGATCCCCGCCGCGACTGCGGTCAAGCCGCCGCCGCTTTCCGCCTCGATCAGGATGCCGGCGAGTTTGGCGCCGTCGAGCAGGAGATCGTTCGGCCATTTGAGCTTGAGCGTCGCGGCAAGCTGCGGCGCCACGTCCACAATGCTGTCGCGTACCGCCAGCGCCACCACGAAACACAGCTCCGGCAGGTGCGCGGCGGGCGCCGCATCGGTCAGCAGGAGGGTTGCATAGAGATTGCCCGGCTCGGAGGCCCACACATTGCCGCGCCGGCCGCGCCCGGCCGTCTGCCGAGCCGCGGTCACCCACAACGGCCCGGGCTCACCGGCACGCGCGCGCGACAGCGCCTCGGCATTCGTGGAGCCGAGCGTGTGATGAGCGATCAGCCGCGCACCGGCGGCCTCCGCATCGGGATGAAGATGCATCAGAACAATGACTTTGCAGCCGCTGCCGCCGCGCTGATCAGCGGCGACGGGTACACGAAGAAGAATAGCATGAACACGCCGCTGATCCCGAGCACGAGCTTGAGGAGGCCCGGCATCGGGGCGAAAGCTTCGAGCGGCTCGTCGAAATACATCACCTTGACGATGCGGAGGTAATAGTAGGCGCCGACCACGCTCGCCAGCACGCCGATGACGGCGAGCACGTAGAGCCCGGCCTTGATGGCGGCGAGGAACACGAAGTATTTCGCAAAGAAGCCGCCGAGTGGCGGGATACCGGCAAACGAGAACATCATCACGGCGAGGAAAAACGCCATGCCGGGCGAAGAACGCGAGAGACCGGAGAGGTCGGAAATCTGTTCCACAAGCTGGCCGCGCCGGCGCATTGCGAGGATCACGGCGAACGTGCCGAGCGTCATGGCGAGATAGATCGCCATATAGACGATGACGCCCTGCACGCCTTCCGGCGTTCCGGCGGCAAGGCCGATCAGCGCAAAGCCCATGTTGCCGATCGACGAATAGGCCATCAGGCGCTTGATGTTCT